>JAGLQD010000163.1 GCA_023136985.1 Candidatus Sabulitectum sp.
GGTACCTATGACGCGATTCACTAAGCTTCTTTTTATTGTGGTCATGGGGCTTGTTTTGTTGGCAGCTTGTGACGGCCCTCTTGCAAATGCCATGCTTACTGTGGATGCATCAAGGTGTGTAGGCTGCGGAGAATGTGAAGATGTCTGCCCATACAATGCAATAGAAGTTATTGATGGCGACGCAGTGATCGATCCGGGACTCTGCCACCAGTGCAACCAATGCGTTGAGATCTGTCCGGAAGGAGCAATATTCTAATGAAAATATTTGCAGTAATGCTTCTTGCAGTGGCCTCTTGTTTTGCCGTTAACTTTGAGGGATATGCCCGGATGAGTGCTGTAAAAGACAGCATCAACTATGGAGAAGGTATCCGCAACTGGGGCATGGGCGGTTTCAGGATCAGTGGAGAAAGCTGGAATATCCATCTGGATGCAGACAAGGTTGTGAGTGGTGAAGGTTCAGTTGTTCCTCGTTACTACAGAAATCATCTTGAAGCACAGCTTGAGGGCAGATTCACCTTCGGTGGATTCACCGTAAATCCAGAGATTCAGATAGATAAAGATCTGGACAGTGCCATGGTTGTACTGCCTCTTTCCCTGGGAGAGGGGTGCAGAAATTCAGCTTTAAGACCCGGTCTCTCTCTTTCGTATTCCCTTCCAGGAGTTTTTTCAGTAAATGGTACAGGCAGATACTGGAAGAGGGATATCACAGCCCTCGACTCAGATGTTGAAGACACAGAGTGGACTGATTTAAACTACGGAGCGGATGCCGTCTGGCATACCCCTGTAGGCGGTTATCTTGCCGTGGGTGGAGTCTCTCATCAGACCAGGCTTGATGGGTTTGATTACGACAGAAGCTGGTCCCGTGTAGACATTTCTGCGGGATATGAACCTCTTAAGTTTCCTTCCATGACCTTTCTTACAGCTGAAGCGGAATACTCTCTTTACACAGGAGAGGACTACACCGGGGCAAGCCTGCCAGACAGATTTACTGCCCGGCTGAGAGCTGTTCAAAATGTGGCAAGGAATGTGATGTTCAATGTTACCTTTAGCCAGGCGGCTGATTTCTACGAAGATGAGACAAGATTCGGCCCGTTCCAGAGCGCCATCAGAAGCCAGTACAAATTCAGCGGCTGGGGCAGCAGCCCGTCATCAGTAATGATTGGTGGTCAGCTTACTGAATCAGCAATAACCACCAGACTGGGAGAGCTTGAAGGACGCATCAGTCTGGTCAGTGGTCTTTCAGCACTGATCACAGGCAAACTCTGGTATGGCCCAAGCTCTGTTGCAGGCACCGGTGGTTATCGCACAAGAGAGATCATTGGCGGAGGTCTTGAGTTTCGGATGAACAACGGCCTGAACACTTTTGTGATCTACGAGCGTGAAGCATCCAACCTTGCTCCCAATGATGTATGGGGCAAGATAAGAGGAGGCGTGGGCTTCTACCCGGCACAGTTCTGAAACTAGCGGGAACAAAACTTGCCGCGGTTGTTATCTTACAGGTATCAATCGCGGCTTTTTTTACTCAGTTGAAGGGAATCATTCATGTTCACCGGACTTGCAGAAGGAACCGGACTCGGCCTCGCCACCGGAATTTCATGCCTTGCATCCTGCGGCCCCATTTACCTTACATATCTTTTAAGCGAAAAACGAACACCAAAAGAATCATTTCTAACTGTAGTTATGCTAAACCTGGGGCGATTTGTCTCTTATGCCGCCTTCGGAGCCATCATGGGCTTGATCGGCGGATCAATACCAAATTCCGTACGAATCCCGCTTACATTCTCCGGCTACATTCTTTTCTCTGTCTACCTGATCGTTTCAGTGGTAAGGGTAAATAAAACATGCAGTGGCTGCAACATTCCCAAATGGGCCAAGCTGACAAAAAGCCCCATTCTTCTCGGAATTCTTACCGGGTTCACTGTGTGCCCGGCGTTTCTCATAGCTCTTACCAGTGCCTTTGCAGCAAGCGGAGCCCTGAACGGAGCAATGCTTTTCACAGGCTTCTTTCTTGGTACCACTGTATACATGCTACCATTTGCAATCATCGGGCTTTTCAGCAAAAAACGCTGGTTGAATTCAATTGCCAAGTACGCTGCAATCTTTGTTGCTGTATACTTTGGCATCATGGGTATTCGAGGTATGGCAAGCCACATCTTCCAGTCAGGAGATGTCATTATTGATGTACATGAAGAAACTCAGACAGAACATACAGGACCCCCCAACATCTACAATGCGTTAAACGAAGACTCGCTGTACATTCTTACATTCCCCGAGATGGATGGAGACCGGGGTGTAGATATGTTCAGCGATCTGCAAGGAGCTGAAGGGCCAGAGATGGTACTTGTTCAGGCCAGTGAAAACGACTGGGAGACTGTACTGGAATCAATCCCTGAACTTGCAGGTGTTATTGCCCCGTGGTGGATGGACTTCCGCTCGGAAGCTGAGCTCACTCCATGGCAGGTTCATGCAAATGTACTTTCCGAAGAAAGGCGTTTCAGGTTGTTTGCAATAGAATACGAACCCTATGATACAGAGCGGGCTGGAATAGTGTATCAATACCTTGCTCGTTACAGCTTCAGGTGTGATCCCGATTCGGGATTCACTTTTCTTTTAACAAGTGAAACAGGCTGTACTACATCTGCTGACTGCAACACATGTCCGGCCTATCAGGACAATTAACAGGAGGTAAGGGATGCCCTCAAAAGCAGGCTACTATGGACCAAAGGTAAAATCTGACATTCTTGTTGAGTTTTCAAAAAGTGGAGGCACTCTTTCTCTCTCTGGATTTACTCCTGAACAGAATGAGGCAATTCTACTAACTGCAGAGAGGCTGGAGATATCTGAGGGAACTGTCACCGGAGAAGACTCCGGCGCAGCTCCATGGGTAGCTGCAGCCAGATTTGAGGCCGCTGTAAGAAAAGAGCTTGGTGAAACATTCCTTCCCCTGCCACCTGCTGCAAAGTGGACTGTTCAGCCAAAAGACCGAGCAAGACGGAGCCGGCTTTATGCCCCGGGAAACAAGCCTCGTTTTATCGAGAAAGCTGCCGCTGCCGGAGCTGATGGAATCATTCTGGACCTTGAGGACAGTGTAGCTCCAGACAGAAAAGATGAAGCACGGATACTGGTTGCCTACGCACTTGCAAATACAGACTTTGGTCAAGCGGAAGTCATGGTCAGGATAAATCAGGGAGAGAGAGCTGCAGATGATCTCAGCTGGATCGTACCCCAGCCTGTTCAGCATATTCTTCTGCCAAAAATCGAATTGGCCGAAGATGTTGCCGCCATCAGAGATATGGTTGAAACCGTCATGGATCTCTGCGGCAGAGACTCCTTTCCATGGCTCATGCCAATCCTTGAAAGCCCCAGGGGAATTCTGAATGCCCTGTCCATAGCCGATTCTGTTCCAGAGATGGCTGCACTAACTCTTGGTATTCAGGATCTTACTGCAGAGATAGGAATTATGCCCACTTCCGCAGGTACTGAAAGCTTCACAGCACGAAGCCTTGTAGTTCTTGCTGCAAGGGCAGCAGATCTGCAGCCTATCGACACGGTCTACGCTGATGTGAAGAATGCAGAGGGGTTGTTAAAAAGCATTAAGGAAGCTAAAACCCTTGGATTTGTTGGAAAAGGCTGTATACATCCATCACAGGTAAAACTTGTAGAAGAGGGCTTCATGCCGTCAGAAGCTCAGATAGACAAGGCAAGAAAAATAGTTGCGGCAATGGAAGAGGCCAAGGCAAAGGGTCTTGGGGCAATTGCTCTAGGTTCAAAAATGATCGACCCGCCGGTTGCCCGGCAGGCCATGGCTGTACTAAAGCTGATCGGAGAGTAAACCGCAATCAGGGATTGAAACGATACACCACTTCGCTGGCAAAAAGCGAGGGGAACCTGGCCGGGAGCTTAAAGACTCCGGGCTTGCCCCTCAATCCAAGTACTTCTGGCTTACTGTAACCAAGCTTTCCTGACCAGTAAATAAAGTCTTTAACACTCCAGTACCTGAGATGCTCTCTTGGATCTGATATGTAAGTTACCGGAAACCTGCCAAAAACCATTCTTAACCTGTGCGCCAGATATCCGAGATTTGGCGTAGAAATGTATAACCCTTTTCTGTAATGCCCCTTCAAGTTTGCAAGCATTACCTCTGTGTCAATTACATGTTCCGCCACTTCGAACATGACTATGTGATCCCACTTACCTTGAAGAGTATTGCCTGGTTGAGAAATATCAGTATTTAACACTTCAAACTCTTTCTCTTTGACAACTGCAAGAGCAGTCTCCGAAATATCAAGGCCAGTGCCCAAAATACTCTTTTCTTCTCTCAATACCTGAAGGGTTTCTCCTGTTCCACAGCCGATGTCCAGAACTGTATCCCCCTTATCTATGAAAGGTAGAATTCCTCTTGCCCTTCTTTTTGCAGGTACTGTTACTATCTGCTTTTCTTCTCGTTCTTTCCAATAATCTTCATAATTCAGTGTGCTTGATGAAATACTCTCCGGTAACGGCATGTTTCCGAACACTTCCTGAAAAGCACTACGCCCTTTTTCTCCTTCTATTCTTGAATCAGCCATGATTCATCCTCTCCTTTTAATTTTTCCTGCGTTAATATACCATTCAGAAAAGAAACCAGAAAGATTCCAGGATATACGCGAAATCGCAAGTTTCCTATCATTTATCAAAATATGATGATGAGCGAAGTACTACCCTTGACAAACGAGGCTTTACTCTGCCTATTAGTTTAAGAAAGGTAGGTTTATTATTATGTTGTATAAGATTATATTTTACTTCCTAGTCGTAGTCATCTTTGTTCCAGCTGCCCACGGTTCAAGTTTTTATGATGACTTTGAAGACAATGATATAAGCGACTGGGAGCCGCGATGTGTTCCAGGCAATTGGTCTGTATACGGAGGCATGGTGCATGGTAATACCAGTTCGTCACCAACTTTCCTTACTCCATTGAATGCCTTTGTTCTGGAAGATGGTGAGATCACCGTCGCCGCAGGGGCAATTCACGTAGTAGGAATCTGCGCCAGACTGGATGACGATGACTCTGGGATCTATGCCTACGTTTCTCCAGATCACAATGTTGCCAGAATCAGACTGGTTGAGAATGGAGTTCAGTCGACAATTTTCAATTCCATTAGTGCTGATTTCCCCTCAGGTGTTATGTACGAGTTAACTCTCATTTGTGATGGCGAAAATGTCACTTTTAACATCGATTCTCCTTCCACAGGTGAAAGCTGGGTTCTGGAAGCAATAGATCCCAATCCGCATACTGGCATTTTTGGCTTTCATATGGGCGATGAACCCAATGCTTACTGGGACTGGATAGAGGCTGAAGGTACTCTGGCTGGCTCAGGAGATATAGTTATTTCCTGGATGACCACCGATGATCAGAGCCTTGGCGATGGGGACTTTGCTTTTGAACCGGGAGAAACTATTGATCTAGGTCTTGAAGTCACCAGTAATGCCAGTGCCCCTCTTACCAACTCTTTTGGTATTCTCCAGTCAATGAATTCAGACCTGGTGGTTATAGACAATTATGTTACCTACGGCACAATTGACCCGGGAGAATCACTGTATGGCCTGACCGATTTCAGTATTTTTGCCCCTTCCGGCACTCCAGTAGATGAAATCTACGAGATGAGACTGACTCTAATGGCCGATGGTGGATTTCAGGACTTAATTTCATTCACTCTTCCTGTGGGAAATGGTCTTGAGTGTGATGTTGAGTCCGGAGCTGAAGGATGGACATGGGAGGCAATCACAGCGGGATGGTCCAATGACTGGCATGTTTCTTCTGAAAAGAACTACTCTGCCGGGGGGCAGTACAGTTTCAAATGCGGGCATTCAGGTTCAGGTGACTACTCCAATCATCATTTCGGTTCTCTTGTCACACCGCTTATCAACCTGCCTCTGGGAAGTACTATCAACTTCTGGATGTGGATAGATGCTCAGACTCAAGATTTTCCGGAGACTCTGGATGGAGGCTTGATCCAGTATGGAAGGTGTGGCTCATGGATCGATCTGACTCCTGTTCCATATTACTCTCATCAGATCACTTCAGGGTCCACAGGTCCGTTTGAAGATGAGACAGAGGTCTTCAGTGGAGCCTCTCCATGGACTCAGTACAGCATCTCTCTTCCTGATTCTCTTGCAGGCCCCGGCCAGATCAGGTTCGTGTTTGGAACAGATAACTACGGAACAAGAGAGGGATGGTATGTAGATGAAATATTTATGGGCATACCCACATCCACGGAAGATCAGGATGAATCTGAGGTTTTCGCTGAACCCCAGCTCTCTTTATCTGTAAACCCTTTCAGCTCTTCTCTTACTTTTGCTTATCACCTTCCGGGAATTGAGAACTCCTCGCTGGAGATCTTCGATGTTTCAGGAAGACTTGTCTATTCCGTTGATATTTCTCCAGGGGATACAATTCAAACTGTGACCTGGAACGGCACTAACTCTGCTGGAACCGTGATACCTGCCGGTGTTTATATAGCGAAGCTTCGCGGACATGACCAAACAACGGTTAGATTGATAAAGATCTAAAATCTCGATTGAAAAAGGGGAGCTTCGGCTCCCCTTTTCTATTTGTCGAACTCTTCGTCTGAGTCCAGTTCCGGCTGTTCTCTTCTGATTCCCTTAATCCTGTTCCAGAGCGTAAGTTTTGCAAGGATGGCCTGTGCCGCGCCGTAAAAACAGAGATATTTACAGAAGAATCTTCTGATGAATATAGAAAGAACAATTGTTACTCCTGCCACTATCAGGCTACCGGAAACAAACAAAGTAAAGATCGTGTGGAATGGATCTATTGCACAAAATGGAGCAGGCCATCCCAGAGATATTACATCAAAGCGATTCAGCAGAATTACAGAGATCAGGGCGAAAAGAATCACCGCACTGAGATGTTTGAGCTTACTGTGAACCTTGCCTGGCAGTGAGAATCTACCAGGAACATGAATACGGTAAAGAAATTCCTGCAACGCTCCAAATGGGCATACCCACCCGCAGAAAACCCTGCCGAAAAAGGCACTGAACAGAAGTGGCAGTAGAAAGATCATAATTCCACTTAAGCCGAGAAATGCCAGCCCCCCTGAGGTGAAAGCATACTGAAATGTTCCAAGGGGACAGAAGCAGCCCTGCACGCCAAAGCCCAGAATCATCAATGACACACCTCTTATTATGTGATGGGCCGAATTCCTTCTAAGCCTGTCCTTAAGTCGTCTTCCATAGAACTTGCGGGACAACCAGGTTGAAACAGGAAGCAGAATTCCCAGAGTAAGAAGTATTATGCCTGTTCTGCGTGAACCACCTGCAGGGTTTGAACAAGTAGTGTGGGAAGAAACACCATACCAGTGAGGGCAGAGAGCAAGCGAATCCGGACATGCAGCAGCAGGAGGCAGCGCCAGGGGACAACCTATTACTATGTCTCGTTCCTGCCCTGCACCACCTTCTGACTCGGAACAGACCTGGCCCTGGCCTGAACCGGGGCCGGGATTGTCACACAGATCATTTTCGTCTGCATCTATGTAAAAGGTGCAGTCGGGATTATCTACATCACATGCCTGACTCGTATTGTATCCAAGAGGACAACGATTTCCTCTATTGGCAGTTTGTGTTTCTGTTTCCCCCGGATCGACATTATCCTCTATGGCTGCAATGCCGTTATCACACACCCCATTCAGGTCTGAATCGCGAAATAGAGTACAGAGAGGTTGGTCTGCCTCACAGGCTTCCTCTACGGAGAATCCCAGAGGGCAATCAATGGCAGTGGCATCCATATCAAGTGAATCAGAAGGAATGTCTTCTTCAACAGCAACATCCGGAACTTCTTCTTCCGGCTCCTGAATGTCCAATGGTGGCTCGGCATATTCCTCCTCAACCTGCTCTGTTTCCTCAACAGATGAAGCAGTTTGAGGTCCTGGATTGTCGCACAAACCGTCCCCGTTTGAATCTGTATAGAATGTACATCTGGCATTTTCCTGAGGACATGCAGCAGACGGACTGAGGTTCAGCGGGCAGAACAGATCCGAGGCTGGATCTTCTTCCTCCACTACCTCCGGTGCTGATTCCGGTTCGCCCTCAGGTTCTGGTTCTGGTTCTGGTTCTGGATCAGGTTCAGGCTCAGGATCAGGATCAGGATCCGCTGCTACCGCTGTTTCCTCCACTGGAGGCTGTTCCTGTGGTCCTGCGTTGTCACAGAGGGAATCTCCATTCTCGTCGGAATACAAAGCACATGAGGGGGCTTCGGCAGTGCATGCCTCATCCGGAGAAAAACCGAGAGGGCACTGCGCATAAAGGGCAGATACCGCAATAAGAAGAATTACAAGTAGTTTCACTGCCCTCCCTGCGAGTGGTTTTTTACTGGAATGAAGCCTTTATGCCAGCAAATGTAGTATTGGCCAGAGCCAGATCGCCATTTATAAGCACATGAGGCAATTCGGTCCACTGATCTCCCGCTGACAAATAGTAGTCTCCATATACACAGGTGTTAGATGCAGTAACTGAAGTGTATGTGTATATCTCATCTTCACCATTCGGCCACGCGATCTCGAAAACAAGGTTGCCGTTGGCCGGGTCATAGAAAAATGGTGTGTCAAAGTAAATTGTAGGATCCGTCTCCAGGAAAGTAATTGGACTTGTTCTCTCAAGAACAGGATACTTCCAGCCATTCACATAATTATCGTCATAAGTGGCACTGAGTTCATTAGATGAACAGTAGCCCAGATAAACATAGTATTCATCGAATGTTACATGATCCTCTACTGCTCCCGGAGCTAAAAAGAACGTAAGTGAACTGATTATCATAGGTGCAGAGAATTCAGTTGACTGAGCTATCACCTGATAGCGAAGAGTCTCTGTTCAATCACCGCAGAAGGGTTTAGTGCTCATGAACTGTGAAGATCCAATTTCTACACTTGCAGCAAGCAGTACAGGTACCGCTACTAGAAGGACAAACATTGCTTTTTTCATTATACCGATCCTTTCGTAAACAACAGGATTACCATACCGGGACAATCCCTCCGCATTTCATGAAACTATAAGGTTTTTTTTACAGCTTCGGTAGCCCTGAAAAGAACACAAACAACAATCCCACTCACTCTGCCAAGTTATACACACACAGTTCCAAAAAGTTCGTAAATATGTTCCCGCATCACCTGAAAGACGCCTTTATCCCTGCAAATGTTAGCTGTTCAAGAGAAAGCGCGTCGCTGAGAAATAGGTGGGACATATCTGTAAATGCAAATCCTTCGGGGAGATCATAAGCTCCTGAAATTGAGGATACTTCTGCAGTGGGGAAGTTGTATGAATAAAATTCTCCTTCTCCAGCTGGCCAGATAATGTCAACTATCAGATTGCCTTCTGCGGGATTATAGGGAAAAGGTGTGTCAAAATAGATGGTTGGGGAAGCAGCGGAGATTGTTATGTTTTCAGTGGTTTCAAACACTCTGATTTTTGATCCACTCATGTAATTCGTATCATATACGGTAACCAGTTCGCTCCCGGCGCAGTATCCCATGTCCACAAAAAGTTCATAAAATGTAGTTTCTTCTCCTGTTCCAGTAACTGCATCGAAGGTAATGGAGTTTATTGCCATAGGTTCTGAGAATTCATTGGCCTGCACTATCAACTGATAGCGTAGAGAATTTGTTCAATTCGCACAAAATGGTTTGTTGCTTGAAAATACAGCAGATCCAACTTCTACAGTTGAAGCAAGCAACACCGGAACAACAAATGCAAGCAGAAGCAAGGTGGATTTCATTTCCTTATCCTTTCCAAGTTGAACCTTCTATTGTTTCGTGAAACTATAAGAGCTTAATCACCAATAAGCCAGGACAACAATTCCTGCACAGGCTCCAGAACGTCACTCAGAACCTTTCTTTCCCGGGGGTTGACAAAGCTGAAAAATATGAGATATTTGCACTCCTTGAGTGGCCCGGTAGTTCAATTGGTTAGAGCACCGGCCTGTCACGCCGGAAGTTACGAGTTCGAGTCTCGTTCGGGTCGCCAAGGTATCTTTTCAAGGGGCATAAATGCCCCTTTTTTTGTTGTAATTGCAGATAAAAATTCAGGGCTTGACTTCGCCTGAATTATGTTTAAGATTTCAGTAACAGTTTCGAGAAACATTAAAGAGAAAACATCGATTCTCAGTACATGGTATCCTCCCTCTTTACCATTGAGATCGGTTTACCCGCCCTCCCCACCGGGGGCGGGTTTTTACATTCTGTTACAATCTTCACAGTGCTCGGAAGGTATATTTCTGTTGCTGGCTCTGTTGCTTTCCGTGCTAACGCTCCGTGCTAACGCTCGGGACGCACCCAGTTGCTGGCTCTTTTGCTTTCCGTGCTAACGCTCGGGACGCCCTAGGTTGCTGGCTCTGTTGCTTTCCGTGCTAACGCTCCGTGCTAACGCTCGGGACGCACCCAGTTGTTGGCTCTGTTGCTTTCCGTGCTAACGCTCGGGACGCCCTAGGTTGTTGGCTCTTTTGCTTTCGGGACGCCCTCGGTTGTTGGCCCTTTTGCTTTCGGGACGCTCTCGGTTGTTGGCTCTGTTGCTTTCCACTATCGTCTAATTAGTCCTAAGAGGAGAATGCGATGAAGAAATTAATGATACCTGCACTGTTCCTTGTTATTTTTGCTTGTGGCAATTCTGATTCTTCCAGAACTGACCCTGAAGATCTTTCCGCTGAAACCGAAGCTCCCATGCTTCATGTAACAGCAGAGATAGGCATTGAATTGGGCGATTCCAATTTTGTCTTCGGTGTAATTCAGGATGTAGACTTTACTCAGGATGGCAATATTGCGATTCTGGATACTCAGAAGAAGAAGGTCAGACTATTTTCCCCATCCGGGAGTTTTCTTGGCGAATTCGGCGGAGAGGGCGAGGCTCCTGGAGAATTTCTTAATCCCCAGGGAATTGCCTGCCTGAGGGATGGGAGAATTGCAGTAACTGACCCTTTCAGCAGGGAAGTCGAAATTTTTAGTAGCGATCTGCTGCATTCAGAAACTGTTTCCAATTTCACCACCAGAGCACCATTTGTTATCTCCGCAGCTGGAAACGGCTTTGCCGGTGAACAGGGAGGATTCAACAGGGATGCGGGAACAGTTACCACTTCTGTTGCTCTCTGGGAAACAAATACGGACTCTGCATTTATATTTTTTGAATTAGAGGATGATTTCTCACCGGAAAACATGGTCGATAGAATCATGCAGCCCAGTGCAGGCCTCATGGCAGACCTGGATAATCTCTATTATTCAACTCCGGTAAGCCAGGACTATGCAGTCTCTGTTTACCCCATGGATGGATCAGAACCTTACTACCTTACTTTTCCCGACTATGAACCTGTAATCAAATCCGAAGAGGATATACAGGATGACATCCTTGCTTACGAATACAGAATGCAGGCAATGGCATCTTCAGGAAGAGGCAGCAGGCTTGCTGGTGCAGGTTACGAGCCTCCCCCCCACTACTATGCCACCGGCTCAATTGGCGCGGATAGCAATGGAAATGTGTGGGTTCAGCGGGGCTGGGAACCCAATCCTACTTTCGATCTTTTTTCTGCAGGCGAAACAGTTCCTTTTGAAACGGTAATTGTTGATCCAGAGCTTGATCTGTCCGGGTTTACTTTCACAATTACTCCCAACGGCATTGCAGCCTTTGACTCGAATCCAGACGATTATCCCAAAGTTCTTGTGCTCAGCTTTTAGACAAGGTGTTCCTGTATCCGTTGACCAACATGTTATCTGTGGGTAGATTGCCACGGTGGCGTGTTGTGCTGATCATTTTAACGAAGGAGGGAACATGCGGGGTATCTTGATGATCTGTCTGCCTGGTCTGATCGCTGGTCTGGCTCTGGCTGGAAACATCGATATACTTGGAATCAGAAGTGCCGAATATCTCATGGAACTATCCAGGAATGCAGTAACAGACTGTGCAGACGGGGTTACCTATAACCCTGCGGGTCTTGCATTTATTGATGAGGGAATTCATCTTAACTTCGGTGGTCAGTACATCGGAAAAGATTACACTATTACGGGTACTTTTCTGGGGGCCTCTGAGGAGACCGAAATGTCTACTACCATGGCCACTCCTTTCATTCCGAACTTCTATGCTGTTTACAAAACAGGCAGCATCGCCGCATTTGGTGGCTTTGCAGTCCCTGCAGGTGGTGGAAGTGTTGATTACGCAGACGGCCTTTTCATTATGCCCCTGCTGCAGACCGCCCTGGTTCAGGCTCAATACGGACCAACTCATATTGCCATTCTGAATGAAGGCTCAATGGAAGGTACCTCTTTTTACATGAGAGGGATTGCCGGTATTGCTTATGCCTTCAACCAGAGTTTCAGTGCAGCAGTTTCCGGCCGATACACATCCGGCCACCGTAATTATAAGGGCCAGGGAACTTTTACTGTTGTGGATATGGCAACAGGTCTTCCTGTTGGTACTACATCTGCCGAGCTGGATGTTGACAGAGACGCAGCTGGTATGTCTGCTTTGATCAGCATTGATTACAAACCCTCCAGTCGGATCAACCTTGCTGCCAGATACGAGACCGCAACAGCTCTTGATTTTGAAGCCACTGCAAATGTAGCTTCAACATGGGATGTGTTGATGCCATACCTTGCTGACGGAGCAAAGCAGAGGCGAGACCTTCCTGCTGTTGCTGCCATTGGTGTCGAAATGATGGCTACCAACAAACTCAGACTTGGCTGCTCTGCCAATTACTATTTCCTTGAAGCTGCCGATCAGGGAGAGGACGACGGCATAGCTGACGCGTACGAAGATGGCTGGGAGGCAAACATAAGCGGTCGTTACCAGTTCAATAATGCCTTTTCCGGTGCACTTGGATACAGCTATTCCAACTATGGCGGTTGTGATTCTACATACACTGATTTAGAGTACATGCTGAATACCGGCCTTCTTTCCGGAGGAGTTAACTGGCAGGCAAATGAAATTATGGATTTCACCATAGCCGGAGGAACAACATTTATCGAAAAGGGTGAAGGCGTGGGAATCTACACCGGAGAGACTTTTGACAAGAACGTATTCTTCCTGGCAATTGGAGCCAATGCTTCTTTTTAAACCACTGAACTAGCATCGGGAACAAAGGGGAGCCTGGTGGCTCCCCTTTTTCTGTTACATTCCGTTACACTGCATTAACTGTTCCGTTCCAGCCAGCTCTCATTATACATCTGTACTCAGAACAACCAACCACGAAAGGAAAATGAGATGAAAAAGGGAATCACAATAATAGCAATGCTTGCAGCCATAGTACTGCTTGCTGGATCAGCAGTTGCCCAGCCTGGGGGAATGCAGGGAAGACCAATGGATAACAATCAGGGCCATAGCGGACCTGGGAGTGACTTTTTTCAGAGAATGCTGCCTATGATGAGAATGCTTGATCTTACCGATGATCAGAGAGAAGTTATTCGAGACATAATGGAAGAGACCCGTGAATCCATGGAAAGTCTCAGAGGAACAGAAGACCCCGGCAGCCACAGAGATGACTTCATGGAACTATTTTCCTCAAGCAGTCTATCTGTTTCTGAAGTAGAGAATCTTCTAAATCAGAGAATTGAAGCAATGGAAGACGCCAACAGCATAATTGCCGAAGCCCTTGTGGACATTCATGATGTTCTGACCCCCGAACAGCTTGCTGCCCTGGCTGAGTTTAATCCCGGTTCCATGGATATGGGAATGGGCAACCGTGGTCAAAGCGGTCAAAGCGGTCACAGCGGTCGCAGCGGTGCAAATATGGGCGTACACCCCCATAGGTAGAAGCGGACACAAAAAAAGGGAGGGTTTCACAAACCTTCCCTTTTTTGTATTTATTGGGGGAAGGAGAGTGAAATGTACTTTGCAGATCTACCAGAGATCACAGAAGCCGCAGTTCGTGCTGCCAAGCGAGATGGAATAGCATTTTATATTCTCTGCAATCCATCCAGAAAAGAAAAAATGTATACAGCCCTTCCCTCAAGAGGTTTTGGTCTGCCTGCAGGATTCTATATTGAAGAATTGATCAGACCGGATGTAGAGAGGATTGAGCTGGAGCGTTCTGAAAAAACCAGCACCAACGGGTTTTAGGCCTGAGCAACATCTTTTTCGATTATAGTTTCTTACTCTAGTGCTTTGTACGCCTTAATGTTTCGATATAATGCGCTGCTATCCTGAGTTCCAGCAAGGCACTGGTTTATGCGCATAGCATCGCTATGTAATTGAACCAGTAACGATGCTGGGGCTAAGGAGAGCAAGCAGGATGCGTAAGTTTAAGGTATACAGAGTACTAGGTCGCTGCCATCAAATCCAGTAACGAATGCTCTTGTTAAGGCATATTTCAGTGGAGAACAAGCATCTGTGAAAAAGCAGAACCTGCCTCTGAATTGATCACAAAACTGTAACATCCTGAAGGAAGACTGGAGGCATCAAAGCTGAGGCTCCCCTGCCCTGCACTAAGAATACCCTGATGAACCATTGCGGCAATTCTACCGGAGATATCGTAAACTGCAATAGTGGCGGTACCGGAAGCAGGCATAGTGTAGTTCACAGCACAGGTACTGCTTACCGGATTAGGGCTCGGAGCGTAAATAACAGGAGTCGTTACTGAAGGGTTGCCTTCTTCCTCTTCAATTCCCATCTGACCAGCAATAAACATAAGAGCCGGATCGCCAAGCAGATTGTTCTCCTGAAGAATCCAATTCTGCATGGAAATACTTACATTTGCCTTGAATTCATCCTTGGAAACACCATGCGCAACCCCTATCTCATACTGCTCATCCTGCAGAAGAACCTCTGCGAAAAACAGCTCAAGCCACTCACTGGGGCCAAATGCAGGCGGAGTACCAATACCCCAATGCGAGTTATACATTACAGCAATAGAGCCCCCGTCAGGCCAGATCATTAACCGCTCTGCAATGCAGGCAATATTCTGAAGATGTCCGGGGTGGCAGGCCATAGAGTGAAAGACAACAGGCATTCCAGAGTTGGTCATATCGTAGTAGTTTGATGTTGTAACAATTTCTTTGGGAGGATCGAAATACCAGTACACACCCCCTGCATTCCCGTGTCCATTAAGGCTACTGTATGAAACACCCTGATTATAAAGATCTATCTGATTGTTAGGGTGTGCAGAATAGTCTTCGTACAGTTTGTGCACAGTCCAGGACTCCGGTATTCTGGAATCAATAGAATCACAGACGAATGATCCCCAGTACCCAGGAGGATCATCTACCCATAATCCCGCCCCTGCAAGCAGTGCAGTGGTCTGCCAGCTGCCTGGCAGTGGATCTGTTTCGTATGCTACAGTCTTGGCCACCATGGTTGCAAGACGGGCAGGCACATCAGTGCTGAATCTTCCCACATAAATGTCTGAGTAGTAATCAAGGCCATCGCTATACTCACCATACAGGTGGTCTCCATCAAGATCCCAGCTGCCATCCAGATCGCTGAAGTAGAGATCAGCTACCGAATCCATGATATTCCCACCAATGTTCAGGCTGGAAATTCTAGTAGTTTCACCAAAATCACCAACAATAAGGGCATAAACCAGTCCCTGATTCTGGTAAGCATCCACCAGGTAATTCCTGATCTGCTCCTGGGTGTCGTAACCATCATAGTTATCATAGATCCACTGGGTAGAGATAAACGCAGATCCGTGTGTCACTGATCTCAGGTCAACGAGTGGCTGAATGGTTGATTCATGTACTGAGTCTGCAATTACAACCCAGGGAGCTCCATCAACGACATCAGTAACTTCCGGCACACATGTTTCAAGCATTTCAGGATTCTGAACAACAGACCCAAGAGCAGCAATCGCTGTTCTCAACTGAGTTTCCGAGAGTGTGAGCCTTTGTACATCAGTGACTGAAGCCAATACCGGTGTAAGTCTGGCACTGGTTACAAGCGAAAGCTTTCCTGTAGGGGGATTCCAGACAAATGGAACATAAGAAAAAGAAGCTATCCTGAAACCGGTTTTATTGCCTGTGTTGATGTGCTGAACAGCATCTAACGGAAATACTCCACGTGAATAGCTAACAGAATGTGGAATACAAGCCGGAATCGGCTGGTTCAAGGGAACCGTAATCACAGGAGCAACACTAATGATCCCGGGAAGTTCCACCTCGGAAAGCACCTCTACCTGAACACTCTCAAGATATGTTCCCTGTGGAATGACCATGGAATATCCTATTCCCGGAAGGCTGGGATCTCCCTGGGCAAACGGGGATGATCCTCCGGGGATGTAAACACTTTCTTCGCCGCGAAATGGAATGAAACTTACATCTTCAGCCTCAATAAAAAAATACAGGTCTTCTGACTGAACAGAAACGAAAGCCAACAATACACTGATGAATAAAGTCATATGATCCTTTCTCTCCAGCAAACCTATATAAAAAACAAATTCATTGAGAAAGGCCTCCCGATTTCTCGGGAGGCCTTATTATTCCACTATTTTACCGCTATATGAAATTTAGCGAAGAACAAGCATCTGTGTGGAAGCAGATCCTGTTTCTGAATTAATAACAAGGCTGTAGCATCCTGAAGGTAGAGTGGAGGCGTCAAAGCTGAGGCTTCCCTGTCCTGCGCCAAGAATACCCTGATGAACCGTAGCAGCAATTCTACCGGAGATATCATAAACTGCAATGGTAGCAGTACCTGAAGCTGGCATTGTGAAGTTCACAGCGCATGTACCACTTACCGGGTTAGGACTTGGGGCATAAATTGCAGGTGCAGCAACTGAAGGGCTTCCTTCTCCCTCTTCAATTCCCATCTGGCCGGCAATAAACTGAAGTGCAGGGTCACCAAGAAGGTTGTTCTCCTGAAGCACCCATGTCTGCATGGAAACACTTACATTAGCCTTGAACTCATCTTTGGAAATGCCGTGGGTAACACCTATCTCATACTGCTCATCAACAAAAAGAACTTCAGCAAAATAGAGCTCAAGCCATTCGCTGGCACCGAAGTTTGGAGGTGAACCCCAACCATTATCGGAATTGAACATAACTGCAACTGCACCACCCTGTGCCCTGAACATGAGTCTTTCTGCAATAGAAGCAACATTCTGAATGTTGCCTGCAAGGCAAGCTATCGAATGGATCACAGGCGGAACAGCGTTATTGGTGAGGCCTGTGTAATTGCCAGAGGAGATAAGATCCGTTGGTGGGTGGTCGTACCAGTAGATTCCTGCATAGAATCCGTGTCCATTGGGTGAACAGTAGGAAACTCCATCATTCAGAATGTCAATCTGGTTATTGGGGTGGCCAGAAGCCGTTTCGTAAAGCTTGTACTCTGTCCATGAAGCAGGAATTCTTACTGAGATAGAATCACAAACCTTATCGCCACCATAAGGAGGCCAGAGTAGAGCCCCAGCCAGAAGAGCAGAGGTCTGCCAGTCGCCTGAAGGTGCTGTGGTCTCGTAGGCAACTGTTCTGTCAACCATTACCGTAAGACGAGAAGGCACATCTGTGCTGTATCTTCCAACGTAAAGGTCTGTGTAATAGTCAAGCCCATCGCTCAGCTCACCGAATTTGTTGTCGTTATCGCCGTCCCATGTTCCATCGAGATCGGCGAAATAAAGATCAGCAGTTGCGTTAAGAATATTACTACCGATCTGAAGGCTGGAAACTCTTGTGGTTTCACCGAAATCACCAACGATAAGAGCATAGACAAGTCCCTGGTTCTCATAAGCATTGATGAGATAATTTCTGATCTTTTCCTGTGTATCACGGCCTGTGAAATTATCATAGATCCACTGTGTAGTAACAAACTGTGAACCGTGAGTCGTTGCTCGAAGATCGATCAAGGGCTGAAGAATAGTCTGAAGAGCCTCGTCTGCAATGACCACCCATGGTGCTCCATCAACGCCACTGACGATCTCAGGAGCAAAAACCTCAAGCATCTCCGGATTCTGTACAACAGATTCAAGAGCCGAAATAGCAGTTCTTACCTGGAGATCCGAAAGGGCGAGCTCAGGAGCATCTGTAGCTGGTACCACTACCGGGGTAAGTGTTGCACTGGTTACCAGAGAAATGATTCCCGTTGCAGGATCCCATGTAAAAGGAACATATGTGAAAGAGGCGACCCTGAAACCCGTCTTGTTACCTGTATTAACATCATGAATTGAGACGGAGGGAAATGCTCCTCTTGAATAACTGCTGGAATGAGGAATAACCACTGGAATCTGCTGATTCAGTGGAACGGAAAGAACAGGCGCAATATTGTGAATACCTGGAAGATCCATTCTTGACAGTACTTCCACTTCAACATTCTCAAGATAGGTTCCCTGGGGAATAACCATGGAGTATCCCATTCCAGGAAGACCTGGCTCTCCATCCACAAACGGGGAAGCTCCACCTGGAATAAAAAGAACCTCTTCACCGCGGAAGGTTGTGAACTCCACTGCAGCAGGATCTATGGAGAAAGAAAGCTCTGTTGCCTGAACAGACATAAGAACCATTGCAACTTGCAAAAACAACATCATACCAAACCTTTCCTTTAAAAAAACTAATAGTCATCAGGAGAAAATACTGAAAACCGAAGTAGAAATCTAACAACATTCGTAGGAACACGAAAGGGGTTCAAAAGTTCCCGCAAAACACTGGAAAACCAGAGT
>JAGLQD010000164.1 GCA_023136985.1 Candidatus Sabulitectum sp.
GCAGACTTATCTGTCTGTGCCAGTTACCGGAATGAGCATCATCCAGAAACCCGGAGGAAGTTATTTTTACTGCATCAACCGGAGTTTTTTCCGTACCCTTCTCCGGGGAGATATTCAAAGAGAATACTGTAAATTTCTTTCCCATTAACCTTCCTGTCTATTCTTCGTTATCTCTGGTTTTAAAAGGCGAGGCATTCAGCGCAGGAATAAGAAGCTTCCTGTATACAACACGCCACAAAAGAGCCATGAACACAATGAACGAAAGCCCTCCAAATATGTTCTCCATACTGAGCCAGTTAAACAAGCCATGAGCAACCATGGAAAGCAGAAGACCTGCAATAACAGCAAGAACGGGCTTCATTCCCTTTCTTCCCTTGGCGTAACCCAGTGCCGCTCCAAAGAATGCTGAGAAAAGAGCATGGCCTGGAACACTAAAAACCGATCGCCCCAGAAGAGTAAGCACACCCATTTCCGGGCTGCCTCCATGCCAGCTTGAAAAAACATAGAAAGCGTTCTCACATGCTGCAAACCCAAGCGCGGCCGAAGCAGCATAAACAATACCATCCATAGGCTCATTGAAGTTCTTATTTGAGAATATCGTCCAGAATACAATTAGGAATTTGGCCGATTCCTCAATAAGTGGAGCCCATATAACAGCGGAATATCTTGCAGGGCCCCAGGGAAATGGCAGCCCTTCAAATGCGGTACCCATGGCTATTGCAACGAAAACGCCCAGAAGAAAAGTTCTTAATACCAGTTTTTTGGGTTCCGGTTCGTACTTATCGGTTTTGTAAAAGAACCACAGCCATCCAAAACCGGGGAGCACAGACACAAGAACAATGATAAGGTACTGCATTCATACTCCCCGGTTAAAAATATCTTAAAGTCAGCTCATCAACTCTGCTACAAACTTTCCGAAACTGGTTGGATCATCAGGTCTGGAGCCGGAAAGAACTCTGGCGAGCTCCAGTAGCATATCCACCCTCTTGTTGAATTCATCCTTTGATTCTTCATTACCCTCGAGAGACTCAAGTGAAGCAACTATGGGGTGAGCAGGGTTCAGCTCAAGAATCTTACTGGATTCCGGCGCGTCCTGGTTCATGGCCCGCATCATCATCTTCATCATTTCGCCGGGGTCATCCTTTGCTGCAACAAGTATGCAGGGAGTTTCCCGGAGCCTGGGCGAAAACCTCACACCTGATACTTTATCCCCAAGAATTTCCTTGATAGATCCGATCAGGCTAGAGTGTTCTTTCTCTGCTTCATCTCTTACACTCTTGTCTTCCTTAGACATATCTGTGTCGCTGGCTTCGCTGGCAAGATTAGTGAACTTTCTGCCCTTGAATTCCATAAGAGACTCCACAGCAAGTAAATCAACCGGCCCATGAAGAAGAATTACATCGCTGTCGCCAGCTGCTTCCAGGTGAGGGGAACGCTTCAGTTCCTCGCGGGAAGCTCCACCAAGATAGAAAATAGATCCATCCTCCGGCAATTCTTCCACTATGTCAGTAAGGGCTTTCACGCCATCCGATCTGGATGTATCAAACAGAAGAAGAGAGGCGAGCTCTTCCTTGCGCTCGTGGTCGGAATAAACTCCCTCTTTGATGAAATCACCATAGAGAGCGAAAAACTTATCATACTTCTCCCGGTCCTGCTGAAGCATCTCGCCGAAGTGATCCAGTATTTTTCTGGTAAGAACCTTGTTCACTGTTTTGAGGACTCTGTCCTGCTGAAGTATTTCTCTGGATACATTCAGTGAAACATCCGGACTTTCAACAACTCCGCGGAGAAAGTGCAGGTACGAAGGAAGGATATTCTCTGCCCTCTCCATTATCATCACCTTGCGGGCATAAAGGCTGAGACCGGGTCTTCTGTCTGGTATCATTATGTCCATACCCCTTGAGGAAGGGATAAAAACAAGCGAATAAAACTCAGTTATTCCTTCGCCATGATACCAGAATCTATCCATTGGTTCGGCGTGATCATGGGTAAGATGTGAGTAGAAACTGTTGTATTCCTCCTGGTCAACATCACCGGGTGACCTGAGCCACACAGGTGTTCCAGTGTTGATCTGGCTTGTTTTCTCCTCTGTGTTCCCATCATCATCTTTTTCTTCCTTTACCAGGAAAACAGGATTACTCACAAAATCAGAGTAGAGTTTCACAAGAGATTCTATCTTCCAGTTATCAAGATATTCTACAGCATCTTCCTTCATATGAAGAGTAATGGATGTACCAGTGGGAATCACTTCATCAACAGGCTCAATTGTAAAATCTTCCGTGTTCTCACTGCGCCATATCCATCCGGATTCCTCTCCGGCTTTGCGACTGCTGACAGTTACAATATCCGCTACCATAAAAGCAGAGTAAAAGCCTACACCGAATTGACCGATAAGGTCAGCTTGCTCTTGTTCACTTTCTTTCATTTCTTTTAACTTTGCAAAAAATTCCTTAGTACCGGATTTTGCGATAGTACCAATGTTCGTTATTACTTCATCTTTAGTCATACCTATACCGGTATCAGTAATAGTAATAGTTCCTGCATCCTTGTTAAAATCAATCTTGATCTTAAAATCATCATTTTTTTCAAGTAACTTCTTATCCATCAATCCTTCTAACCTGATCTTATCAAGTGCATCAGAAGAATTAGATACAAGTTCTCTGATAAATATCTCTTTATTTGAGTAAAGAGAATGTGTTACAAGTTCTAAAAGCTGGCTCACTTCGGTTTTGAATTTCATTGTACTTTTTGTCATTGTTGCTCCTTTATATTATTTAATTAATTTCACGCTATTTTACTTATGCAAAAACAATGCCATAAATTATCATAGCTAAATGATCAGTGTGATATGTCAAAGATATGAATAGATTGTCAGAGAAGTGGCAGAATAAATTGTTACAATTATTTAATTGATTAAACGATAGGTCATTAGTTATATTAGTAAGCAATAAGAGCCAAAAACTAAATATTGTAATTTTTATTTTTATTATATGGGGAAAAAATGAAAAATATTATTCCTGATTTCATATTAATGCAATACTGTCAAAAGAAATTTAAAGGAAATTTTAAAGCTGTTGCTATGTTCTTGGATATTTCCGGTTTTACACCAATGACCGAAGAGCTAATGAAGAATGGTAAAGAGGGTGTGGAAATATTATCAGATATTATCAGTGATATTTTTAGTCCGGCAATTGACATTGTTCATTCAAATGGTGGATTCATATCTACATTTGCAGGTGATGCGTTTACTGCAATATTTGAGGTTAATGTAGATAAAGATAAAAATATTATGAATAAATATTTGTCTTTGGCTGAAAAGATCAAAGTTGCATTCAAAAAAGATTCTTCTAAAAAAACTAAATTCGGAAATTATAATTTATCTTTAAAATTAGGAATATCATTTGGGAAAATAGAGTGGGGTATAATAACTCATCAAAAAAGGTTGCACTATTATTTTAAGGGAGAAGCTATAGATAAGAGTGCAGAAAATCAGCAGGATGCGTGTAGTAATGAAATAATATTTGATGAAAATATTAGAAATAATATCAATGAAAAATGGTTTGATATTGCAATTAAGAATAAAGAAATTAAAACCTATAAACTATTGAATTCAAAACAAAATAAAAAGAAGTTACCTCATAAATTAGAAAATAATTATGCGGGTATTTCCGATATCGATCTTTTGGATTGTGTTCATAAATCGATCCTGAGTATGAATTCAGACGGAGAATTCAGAGAAGTTGCAATATGTGCTGTTTCTTTCAAGCCGAT
>JAGLQD010000165.1 GCA_023136985.1 Candidatus Sabulitectum sp.
AGGTCTGCCAGGAGATTCTTCAGAAAATTGCGGGAGATAATGGCAATTCAACTTTTCAGAACTGGATTCTACACTTCAGGGGAATACTGCTCTTTTACGCTGCAGGCGATCAGGAAACAATCAACCGGGCTGTGACCCTTATAGAACACTCAATTGCAAACGCACGAGAAACCACTCATGAAGACTTGATCTTCATGTACGGTAATCTTTACAAAGTGCTGAAAACAGGCGACAATAACGAAAAGATCATCACAATTCTGGGGGAAGCTCTGGGTTTGCTGGAATTGATCCTTGAGAACATAACATCAGATTCTATACGAAACAGCATTCTTTCCCGTTCAGACATGGAAGCGTTTCTTGATATCTGCCGGGAGAGGGGAATTGCTTCTCCGGTTCTAAACAGTTAATTTCCACCTTTCAGCAGAAACATTTCAATTACCATACGGGAGTGATCTATGAGTAAAGAATTCAGCAGGAAAGACAGATTCAAGTACGCGTTCGATACAATGATGTCCCGGGGACCAGCTGGACTTATCATATGGCTTGGTGTTTTGTCTGCGATACTGATACTGGTATTCTCCCTGATCATAATGATAACAGGTACCGCGCCGGAAAATGAAGGTTTTCCCACACTTCTCTGGATGAGTCTTATGCGGACCATGGACCCTGGAACTGTTGGTGGTGACCAGGGCGGACCGGGATTCCTCATGAGTATGCTACTGGTAACTTTCAGCGGTATTTTTATATTCAGCGCGCTTATCGGTATTCTGACCACCGGGCTGGATGCAAAGCTTGATTCTTTGAGAAAGGGCCGATCCAGAGTGGTAGAAACCGGACACACAGTAATTCTCGGCTGGTCGGAACAGGTCTTTACCATAGCATCCGAGCTTTCTATAGCGAATGAGAATCAGAAGAATCCCTGTTTAACAATTATGGCAGGCAGAGATAAAGTTCAGATGGAAGAGGAGATCAGAGAGAAAGTTCCGTCCATGAGAAACACCAGGGTCGTCTGCAGGACCGGTAACCCTGCTGAACCTGGAGATCTGGAAAGAATGAGTCTGCACACATCAAAATCTATCATCATCCTCTCCCCTGACAATGAGAATCCGGATCCTGAAGTGATCAAAATAATGCTTGCAATTACAAGCAGATCCGCTGAAAGAAACAAGCCTGTTCATATGGTTGCTCTTATCAACAGCCCTGACAACCTTCAGGCTGCAGAAATTGTTGGAGGAGATCAGGCAGAAGTCATTCTTGCTGGCGATCTCATAGCAAGAATGGCTGCCCAGACATGCCTTCAATCAGGTCTTTCCATTGTTTATCAGGAACTTCTTGACTATGACGGAGATGAAATATACTTCCAGCATGAGCCTCTTCTTACTGGAAAAACCTTCTCAGAAACTCTCTCTCTCTATGAACACAGCAGCGTAATCGGACTAAAAACCCAGGACGAGGGTATCCTCCTGAATCCATCAATGAACAGAACCCTTTCCCCGGGGGATTCCATCATTGCAATTTCAGAAGATGACGATACCATTGTTCTGTCCGATAACAATAATATCGAGATACAGAACGAATCTGTTTTTCATACTGCCAGCGAAGACAACACCCCCCGTAAAATAATCATGCTGGGATGGAACTGGAGAGCCTCGATAATAGTAAGTGAGCTCTCAAACTACCTTCATCCCGGTTCAAGCCTTATGCTTGTGGCGGATGAAGCACTCTGCCATCCGGAGGTACCTGAAGATCTAAAAAATCTTTCTGTGAGGTACAAGGCTGGCAATACAGCAGATCGCAGTATTCTTGAAAGTCTTTCCATTCAGCAATATGACCACATCATTCTTCTAAGTTATTCAGATGATCTGGATGTTCAAACCGCAGACTCTTCCACTCTGATAACCCTTCTTCACATAAGAGACATAGCAGACAAACTCGGCAGACATTTTTCTCTGGTAAGTGAGATGAGAGATGTAAGGAACAGGAATCTTGCAGAGATCACAGGTGCTGACGACTATATCGTAAGCGACCAGCTCTTAAGTCTGCTGCTCACACAGATATCAGAGAACAAAGACCTCAGTGCAATATTCAAAGATCTTTTCGACCCGGAGGGTTCCGAGATCTACCTTAAACCTGTAGAGAGATACATCACCACTGCAGAACCGGTTAACTTCTATACAGTGGTGAAGAGCGCCGCTGAGCTTAACGAAGTTGCCATCGGATACAGGATCAACAGTCAGCGAAGCAACCCCGAATATCAATACGGCGTAGTTGTTAACCCGGGAAAAAGTAATCTTATTCAATTCTGCAGCGAAGATTCCATCATCGTACTTGCAGAAGATTAAGGAGTAACAGCAATGTGGCTGGCAATACTGATGCTTACAGCAGGAGTACCCCATACAGTGTCTGATGCAGTTACCACATTCAACCAGGGGCATCTGTTTTTTCGGGAGATCGGTATGGAATCAGAGGAACCTGACGCCCCCAGGGATCGTACCACTGGAATCGAGATCTTTACAGATGGATGTGAGCCCCTGGGAACAGATATGGATATAGTTATCTGGAACTTCACTATGCAGAAGCTGTGGGAAAGAGTGAACAGAGCAGAGACCAGTTTCACCGTAACTGCCGGCAACGAATTTCTATACTACGAGAACTTCCTTCTATTCTTTGCTGATCAGGATGAGAGAAGAAGTATTGTCGTTCACCCGGAGGAACTATGGTACATACTGCATCATGCAGAAACCTGCTCGATTCCCGCTCTGGGACAGATAGTGGTGGAAGCGTATTATCCCGGAATGGCTGCTCCTGCCACAGTGTTCATAACTGCAGGCGATCCAGCCATGCGCACAATTCAAACACTGCTGAGAAGAGGCCGGGATTCCGCGATCTCTACTGACAGATAGAAATCCAACCTGTGCTGATCACAGATACTTTATCGCAATGCTTCTTTAGAAGAGACTACTCTTGATCCCCGCCCATGTATTCACTTCCATGCTCATTGAAGAACCGTATGCTGTCACTTCCATATGATACAGCTCCCAATCGATACTGCCGGATCCAGTACTGGCGTCAGCCGCAGCTTCCGCGTGGAAATGGAATCCCAGATAAGTCCCATTCGGTGGATCAATTATTGTGTAAACAATAGGGTCGTCATCTGAAAAAGAATCATACCAGTAAGCAACTTGTTCATAGATCAGGGTTGAACCTGCAGTAGGTGTTTCAACGTAAAACCTCGCATAAGCATATCCTTCTCCGGCAGATCCGTGAACACTGTGATCAACCACAATACTAACCGAGTCTGCTCCGTCAGGTACAAAATAGCGAACCGGTGCAAGGGGCCAGAAAGACATCATGTCGAATTCTTTCCACTCTCCGGGATTTGCATAAAAATATGCTTTTGCTCCGAATTCGTCAAATGTCCAGCGATCATTATACCAACCCTCGGGCTTTTCGTTAAAATCCGTGCTGAATACAGTACAATCAGCGAATGATACTGCAACTGTCAGCAGTAGAACAGACAGAACCATGTACCTCATAATGTCTCCCTTGTAATTACGACATTAGTTAAAATCTACCTGCAAATATCTAACTCTCAAACCTGAGAACTGCTACTATGAAAGAAGGGCTTTCTCTTTCAACTCATGCTCGAATCGTTTCCCGGATCTCTCTTCAAAATGAAGCTTAACCGGTTTCTTCATGCCTTCAACCAGTAGAAGAAAGCTGACTGAAGAATTCCCTTCACTCTCCTGCCTTCTACCTGTAACAGAAGCTTGTGTAACCGTACTCCATGAAATTGTCTTTCTTCTGAAAATAGCCCATGAAAAACTGTCACCATCAGAGGTTGCACGAAAACCGTTGTTTTTGTGACAGAGAATAAGAGGTATATAGAAAGGAAGTCCGGCCAGCTGCATACCTATAAATATTCCAAGCCCCAACCCCAAAGGCAGGTCCGCAGACAAAAGTATCCACAGCGGTATGCCCAGCAGCATTGCTGACGCAAGCCACAACACTGCAAGAACAACATTTCTGTCAATCATGGAATTTCCACGGCTTACCAATACCGGTAACAGCAATCTGTACTCCTGGGCTGTATCAGCCATCTTGCTCCACTTCGTATGAGTAATACTGACCTATCAGGTACAGACAATAACGATTTCCATAGTCAAGTGTTATCAGGGAAGAATACGTCTTGCAGAATAGTATCTTCTTGCATAATTGGACTGGGTTATTTCCGTTATAACCACACCTCTGTCCTGCCAGGAAGAGCAATGAATAAATTCACCATCGCCGATGTAGATCCCAGTGTGTGTGGGATTGTGAAAGATCAGCAGATCACCAGGCAGAAGGCTGTCACGACTGACGAAAACACCAAGCTCGCCCACGGCAGTCACCGTTCGCGGCAGGCTTATGCCGTTGTCGTTAAAAACCCTGTACGCAAGCCCGCTGCAGTCAAAGCCGTTCTCATCGATTCCACCATAAACATAGGGAACCCCAAGGTAGGAAATGGCCTGGGCAATAATAGCGTCAGCTACACTGATAGAGTCTGGAGGGATCTCAAGAGAGTCAGCTTCCTGACCGAAGACAGCAGTAGAAAGTGCAAGAATTATGCAAGAAATCAATTTCATATTAAACCTTCCGTTGTGTTTCAATCTACCAGTACACGAGTATCAGCAAAAAGTTCGCAGAATTCCATTCAGAGCCCATGATTGTATTGCAAACTGGTCTTGAGAAAGGCTTCAGACCAACTCATTTCAAGTGAGATCATCAGAAAGAAACAATATCCTGGCAAACAAAGTGTGTCGTATCAGGCTTCACAATACAGAAAGGTCGGAGGAAATCTACACCCGGTTATGAGCAATGAAACATAACTGAGTGTGCACCATAAGGTTGGGGTATTTCACCTTCTTAAGTTTATGAACACACCATTGACCCACTTTATTCCCATGTATTATCATAATGTATGTGTTCAAATTTCTTTTGTCGCCTTGGCTCCAGGGGGCGAAAGTGTTGTTGCGATGTTTGTTCATTTCTCGAGAGGTAGGGTAGTTATGACCGACCCGCGAAAGAACTCCATTGAAGCCACCGTAACGAATCCAAAACGCAAAGATGATCTATATCACTCAGTCCATGCAGACCTCAACATGCGTATCATACAGTCTCTTGTCTGGTTCGTGAAAGATAATTACGGTGCTGAAAAATTGAATTCAATAAGCTTTAAGGCAGGTATCTCTCCGGAAAAGCTTGGTGCTTGCAATGGATGGATCAGTCTGGAGCAGACGGAAAGCATAATGAAGCAAGTGAACTCACTTGTCGGAAACGATCAGGCATTCATGAAAGCCTGCGTTCACAGAATGAAGGAAAGCTACGGACCTCTCAGGTTTTTGCTCTGGGCTACTTCACCACTGCAAATGCTTGAAATGGGCCAAAACCATTTCTCAGCTATTTCCACATTCAGTAGCGGTAATTTCGATAGAATAACCAACAACAAGTACAGACTGAGATACTACTCAACGCAAAAGGAAAGCCGTCTTATGTGCTTGTCACGGCAAGCGCAATCCAAGGCCCTGCCATCACTGTGGGATCTTCCAAAAGCTAATCTAAAGGAAGTATCATGCATCTGCAGGGGTGATTCCTGCTGCGAGTATGAGCTTTCTGTATACGAAAAAAGCCGTTTCCTGCCCATACTTGGTGGCGGGTTGCTGGGATTGGCTGTATCAGGTATTACCATGCTCCTGAGAATAGATTCTCTTCTTCTGTCCACCTATCTCTGGGGAGTTATACCCATTGCCGGAGCATTAGCAGGATACATATTTGAACTTCGAAGGACTAACAGCCACAACCTGCAGGTGGCAGATGACATAAACAGAGGTCTCTCGCAGATAGTTGTTGAGAATCAGGAAGTTCAACACGAGATAATGAACCTTCATGAACGACAGAGAAACTGGAACCGTCGTCTGGAAAACCAGGTTGCTGAGCGAACCTGTACAAGCGAGCAGTTGACAAAACGGCTGCAATTAATTCTTAGCGAACAGACATCAACGCTACAGGGGGTTTCTCACGACATGAAAAATCCACTTACAATAATACTACAGACGAGTGAGATCATACTTGACCATTTGAGTCCTGAAAACCGCTGGATGGCAGAGGAACAGAAAATGGCAGTTTCGCGAATACGGATGCTGCTTGATGACATGCTTCAGATCGAAACAGACAATCTGAAAGAAATGAGATTTCTCCCTGAACCGGTTGAAACAAAGCCACTTGAAGACTCCCTTCGCCGAAGGCTTCGAGCTCTGACAGGAGACCTCGGTTTGCGCTTAAGCGTGCTGGCAACAAGAGAAACACCCGAATGCATACAGGTCGACAGAGTATTGCTGGACAGGGTTATAGACAACCTGATCACTAATGCAGTAAAGTACACAGAACAGGGCAGTATTGTTCTTGAACTTGATGGTAAACCTGGATTCCTAACTATTAAGATATCTGATACAGGGCGTGGGATCGCGGATGAGGATATCGAGAGGATATTTCATGCTGGGGGATCCGATCCGGACAAGCGAGAAGAATACAGTCATGGCCTTGGCCTTTCTGTTGTTGTACGACTTCTTGACCGGATGGGAGGCAAGCTTGAAGTCATGTCATTTCCAGGGCGGGGGTCAACATTCTGGGTGCATTTTCCGATTGAACCCCTGGAAATGAATAGTGTTTCCAGAGCATCCGAAATTGAATTCTCAGATCCTGTCAACAGGGTTGTAACCATTCGACGGGTGGTCTGATGACTAAAAAAGACTCTTTTCTACTTGAATCCAGTAGCCTTCGAGGAACCGAACGGGCTATTGATGTTTTCCTGCGCTATCTTGAAGCCGAAGAGGCAATGGTTATTTTCGGTATTCCCGGTGGACTTCTCCATCCTTTTTTTGAAGCTGTGGATGCAGATCCCAGATTCAGATTGATAGTTACAAAGCACGAAGAAGGAGCAGCTTTCATGGCTGATGGGTTTGCCCGAACCAGCCGGAGGCTTGCTGTATGTGCAGGTACAGCAGGACCTGGTGCAACCAACCTTCTGACTGGTATCTCCTGCGCTTTTGCAGACGGTGTTCCATTGCTTGTTCTTACCGGACAAGCTGCAAGCCATGCCATTGGCAAGGGAGCAGCTCAGGAGACAGGCAGAGAAGACATGGACATTGTAGCAATGTTCCGACCGGTAACAAAGTATTCTGCTATGGTTACTTCACCGGAAGCTTTGCCGGCTCACTTAAGAAGAGCCCTGCGATCAGCACTGTCAGGCCGCCCGGGCCCTGTTCACCTGAATGTTCCAGTAGACTTCTGGGAGAAACCCGTAAAAGAAGAATGGTTCGATCCGAAAACCTACCGCCCCTCCAGCCAGACGTTTGACCGAAGTGCGGTGCAGAAGGCTACGCGCGCACTACTGGGAGCCAGACACCCGGTTCTCCTCATAGGTTCAGGTGTTTCTATTTCAGGTGCTGAATCCAAGGTGCGCACACTTGCGGAATTGATCCCGGCTCGCGTTGCCACAACACCAAGAGCCAAGGGGATTTTTCCCGAGAACCATCCTCTTTCCCTGGGCGTATTTGGTTTTGCAGGGCACAAACTTGCTCGGGAAACAATTCTGGGTTCAGGAGTTGATATTCTTATGACCATCGGTGCCTCTCTAAACGAGACAACTACCCTGAACTGGCACAGTGATCTGGAACCATCCATCTGCCTTATTCAGCTAGACATAGACTCCGATCGCGTAGGCCGTAATTATCCAGTTGACATTCCGCTGATTGGAGATGCTGGAGCCATTCTCACCGAGATAGTGTATCACACACATCGTTACATTCGTGAAGGAGAAGTTCATCGGTCAAACTGGTCTCCGGAAATACCTGTTCCCCCATGGCCCCAGCGGTGTCTTGAACCTGCTCTAATCAGCTCCAACGCAGTTCCACTCACTCCTCAACGCTGGCGTTCCGACCTTCAGCTCTCTTTGCCGGGAAACGCTGTTATTTTCTCTGATATCGGTGGCCATATGCTATTCAACATACACTACCTTTGTATACGCGATGAACAAAAATTTGAGCTTAATCTGGGCTTTGGGTCAATGGGACATGGCACAGCAGCCCCGATCGGAGCTGCTCTTGCGGATCCGCAAAGACCGGTGATCGCCATAATTGGTGATGGTTGCTTTACAATGAACGGTATGGAACTTATCACAGCAGCCGAGTACGATGTTCCGGTAGTCTGGATTGTAGAGCACAACAACATGCACGGGATAACCTGGCATGGCAGCAAAATGGTGGGTATCAAGCGTCCCATGAAGGCGATCAAATACAAAAAGCAACTGGACATCGCCGGTATCGCCAAAGCAATGGGGTTAGCAACATTTGTAGTAGAACGGCCTGGCGAAATGACCAAAGTACTACCCGAAGCCCTGGCTATTCCAGGGCCGTCACTGATAGAAGTTCGCGTAGATTGTGAGATTCCACCTCCCTTGGGAGACAGGGCAAAAACTGTTGCCGGATTCGTAAAGAATTGAAAGAAGAAATTGCATGACTACAAACTACACCGGACCTGTGGAAGAACTGAACTGGGCAAGCCGATTGCAGGCCCATGTTGTTACACCCGGCACCCGTCCCCGGATTCATGGTTATGATGTCAGAGAGGATCTGATAGAAAATATCACTTTCTCGGGATTAATTTTTCTCACCCTCACCAGAGAGTTGCCCTCATCAGAGACTCTCTTGGCGTTTGAAAAGACAATCATGTTTCTTGCCCCGATAAGCGTTGCTGAAGCCCCTGTGCATGCTTCCGTTCTGGCCAGGCTTTGCGGCTCCAACACCAGCGGCATCACGGGAGTTGCAGGGATCACACTGGGTCAACAGGCTCATTTCATTATTGAGGAGCACAAGGAATTGTTTGAAATGCTTTCTGCAGGAAACAAAAATCCAGAGTCATTATTCTGTCACCAGAATGAAGGAGAACTGCAGGAAACCGGTCTGCTTATCAAAACCCTTGAAAAAGCAGGATTAACCCCTCCGAACGTATGCAGAAGATTAAGACCGGTTGCTGCTGCCCTTACTGTACTTCATGAATGCTGTAATCTAACAGACCCCGGACTTCTTGAGTCTGTTCTTGTCATGGCTCGAATCCCTTGTACGCTAGCAGAAGGAAGAGCGGTTCAGCCAGGAGGGTTCCGCAATTATCCAATTGATCTTCCAAAATTCGCGTATAGGGATGAGGAATGAATAATTTCCACACAGACGAACCACTTGACACCAGGGTTGGGCATGCTGGATGGAGCGATCACCGTTATTTCAGCAGATGGGTTTTTAAGGAACTGGCGGGCAATGTAAGTACAACCGGTTTGATAGTGATGGCCGCAACTGGTCAGGTCATCGATGACAACGATTGCGATATGCTGGACGATGTGGCCACAATCCTTACAGTAGCTGATCCCAGGATATACCCACTAAAACTCGCCCGCCTGGCCTCGGCATACGGAAGTTCTCTTGCAGGCCAGGCAGCTGCTGTAGCTGCAATGGAGGGTGCAATTGTAGGACCGCAGATATCCCAGGATGCTGCATTCTGGCTAATTGATGTAAAGACCGAACTTGGCCGCAGTATAGAAGATCCCATAGAAATCCGTAAGGTGGTTGAAAAGCATTTTTCACAAAAAACACGTATATCAGGATTCGGCGTACCCTTTCGGAAAGTGGATGAACGTCGACTTGCACTTACTGAATGTGTTTCAGCACGAAACAGGTCTGAAGGAGCATACTGGAAGCTGCAGAATGTTATTGCTGAAATAGTTCTAGATATCCGCGGCGTTCCTGCCAATGTAGGTTTGTCGGTTGCCGCGCTCAGCCTGGACATGGGACTTAGACCCGGTGATCTTGCCTCCCTGTATATCGGTCTCACCATAAACGTGTTCCTGGCAAACGCTGTTGAGGGAGCTAAACAAGCTCCCGGCATTTTGCGCTGTATTCCAGATAAGCATGTGGAGTATGTAGGGGTTCCCCCAAGGACTTACGCCAAAACTACATGTAAATAGTACATTAGATAACCGCACTATTTGTTAAATGAACCCCGAGGGTTCCAGGCAGCTATAGTTTCATTTGCTACAGGTAATCAATCAGAATTATCCAATTCCAAAACCTGAAGAACCTCCACTGCCTTCTCTTCATCTTCCTGACTGACCATAAGCTTCACTCCAACTTTTCGCAGAGAGGTTAGACCCATGAGCTGACCTCCGCAGTCATCTGCTGCGATCATTGATTCTATTCCCTGCTCCCGAAGAAGCTCACCCGCCATCTCTGCCTCATATCTCTTATTGAATATTCTTACAGCCTCAATTCCAGACATATCTCCCCTTCATGAAAAAATCAAAGTATCAATTTCCCTCTCCACCAAGAATCACTTTAACGGCGCCGAATGTGTTCTGCTCAAGGCTTTGAGTTCCCTCAAAGACCATGTATGTAATCCATTCAAAAAGATACCCGGTTGAACTGCAACTGCCACCAGGCGAGAACAAGTACCGGAGACATCTGGCAGTACCTGCTTCCCAGTTGTAGACACGGCTCCAGCAATAGCCGTCAGGGTAATAAATATCTATAAGCAGGTTATCCTGCCCATTGTAGAAGAACGGTGTATCAAGCTCTAGAACAAGCTCATTCCCGTATCCGTTCTCAAGGTGGAGAGAATCAGTGTGATACACTTCTACAAGTGTTCCCTGGGCATAGTTCTCTGCAAATGTTTCTGTCAATTGATCATTTTCCACATTTGCCATGCTCAAAGTAAAATCTGTCACATATGATGTTTGCTCGGGCCAGGCAAAAACATATGTAATGCTGCTGATCTCAAATGCAGTCTCAATATCTTCCTGCAAAACTACCACCTGGCAGTGCTGGACTTCTCCTCAACAGGAGAAGGGGGAGTTTGCTCCATAACTCATTGAACCAATCTCTACAGTTGACGCATAAGCTGCGCCAAACAAAAATCCGGTCATGATGATATTCCTGAGCATTTGTCAATTCTCCTTAAGTTAGTTGATTTAACTTAATCTAACTCATTCTCACAGTTTCCACAATTATTTTATATTTCGTGCCATCCATAATCTCACCAAACGCAAAAAAGCCCCTGATCTTTCGATCAGGGGCTCTTCTCTACCTTCCCGGTTAACACCGAAGAGCGCTTATTAATAGGCACTCTTGCTTATAATGCCCGGTGATGACCTACTCTCCCGAGGAGGAGACCAACTACTTGCATCGGCGCTGGAGGGCTAGCCAAAGCGTTTAAGCAGACTGACCTAATAGTGGAGCAGCTTATATTAAATTATGCGGGTTTATAAGAAGTAGTGTTAAGTAGCATTACTCTGAACAGAAAAGCATCTAGTTATTGAGTTCCTTCACGAGTATATTCAGCTAGTAATTTACCAACTATAATATCCTGTGATGGTAAAGGAGCAATACTATGCAGAATAGCAGATTCCATCTCAAAATATTATCAATTCAGAAGCCCTACTATCGAAAACACATTAGTCTTACTCCTTCCGGAAGCACACTTGCAGTGCTGTTTCTTTTTTCTAGCCTTGCACTGGCCGGTACCGCAACGCAAACCGACTGGTCGGGTGGTCCGGGAGTAGAAGGGCCTGTACTGGATCTAGCCACTTCTTACCATGTGGACACTAGTGTGGAATCATCGGTGCCTGGTGAACTGAGTGCTGGTCGAGCAGACCTACGCTACTGGGTTGACCATCTGGTATTCGGTCCAGGAAATGCTTTCCCGGTTGACCTGGATGGAGACGGGGATATGGATGTTGCAGGGGCCGCCTTTGGAGGCTCGGATATTTTCGTATGGGAGAACATGGATGGTAGCGGAGATTCATGGACCCGCTACTTGGTAGACGATGACTTTAGTCACCCACCAGGAATGGACTGGGGAGATGTTGACGGAGATGGAGACCCAGACCTTCTGGGAGGAAGCTATCTTGACTATGACCTTACCTGGTGGGAAAATCCTGGGAGTTTCGGTGAGAACTGGGTAGAGCACCTTATCACTGGATCATTCGTGCTTTGCCGAGATGTAGACGTCGAAGATATTGACAGCGATGGAGATCCAGACCTAGTCGCAGTAGCCGGCTATCAGTCCAGAATAACCTGGTGGGAGAACAACGACGGAGTATTCTCAGAGCATTCAATTTCCTCTTCCTTTAGTCCCAGCTCCTGCGTTGCTACCGACGTTAATGGTGACGGAGAACCAGATGTTGTGGTGGCCTCAGACAACCTGGACCAGATCATATGGTATGAGAACCTTGGCAGCGGATCCGCTTGGACAGGTAGGATTCTTCAGTATACGAGTCAACCCTCATCGCTGGATGCCGAAGATATGGACGGAGATGGTGACACAGACATCCTGCTTGGCTCCTGGCAGACAAACACCGTTGGATGGTGCGAGAATACTGGTGAGTTTTCCGCAGAGTGGCCGTTTCACTCTGTAACAGAAGTGTTCCCGGATGTCTATGATATTGCTGCAGGAGACTTCGACACTGACGGGGACATGGATATAGCGGGATCCGCGATCTATTCAGACAACTTCATGTGGTGCGAGAACACTGACAACTCTGGCATGAACTGGACTAACCATCTGCTGGAAGAGAATTATGCGGGATACCGAGTGGCTGCTGGGGACTTCAATACTGACGGTCGTACCGATATAATCTCGGGTGGTTACCATTCCACACAACTCTGCTGGTGGGATCTGGGCTCCCTTACGGGCTTCATCGATTCAAGCATTCGGGACATCCAGGTAGAAGCTGAATGGGACAGTCTTCTATGGACTGCCACCGAACCAGAGGGAACAGATGTATCGTTCCGAATCCGTGCATCGAATAACCCAGCAGAAATGGGAGCTTGGTCAGATACCCTTTCAGCCCCGTGCAGCCTGACAGGAATTCTCCAGCAGGGGCACCA
>JAGLQD010000166.1 GCA_023136985.1 Candidatus Sabulitectum sp.
CCCTTTACTCGTTACATAGTATTTGCTTGTGTCCGGATTTTTCTTGAACTGTTATCGGATGGAGTTTGTTATGCTGCAAAACAGCTTCCTGCATGTTCCTTCCATTGGTGCAAAAACAGAGCAGCGAATATGGGAGAGCGGCATCTCGTGCCTGAATGATTTTCTGGAAGAGCCTCCAGATTTCCTTTCAAAGAGTAAAGTTGATCTGATCTGCCACCACATCGGAATCTCAAACAAAAAAATTGCCTCAGTTGAACCTGCTTACTTCTGCTCCAGTTTTGCCTCAGGCGATCACTGGAGGATCTTCAAGGAATTCAGGGATACAACTGCATACATTGATATTGAGACTACAGGTCTTGGTGGCCCTGGGGATATCATCACCACCATTGCACTGTATGATGGAGAAAGAATCTTTCATTATGTGAATGGCACTAATCTTCATGATTTCGTTCATGACATTCAGCAGTACAAAGTTATCGTTTCATACAACGGAAAGACTTTTGATGTTCCTTTCATCGAGCGCTATTTCGGAATCAGCATTCCTCATGCTCATCTTGATCTAAGATTCATTCTGCACAGTCTCGGGCTTTCCGGAGGCCTTAAGTCTTGTGAGCAGCAACTGGGAATCGGGCGCACCGGCCCTATGGCTGATGTGGACGGCTTCTTTGCCATTCTACTCTGGCGGGAATACAAGAGAAAAAATGACCTCAAGGCACTTGAAACACTGTTGTCATACAACATTCAAGATGCTGTGAATCTTGAATACATCATGGTATGGGCCTACAACAGGAAACTGAGCGGTATACCTTTAACACTGAATATGCTTGAACCATGCAGATTACCGGATAATCCCTTTTCAATAGATGCAGCAACTGTTAATCGGATCAAACAATACAACAGTGGTTTTCACAGAGGATGGAGCAGATAGTTTCAGTATTGAGACCTTTCACTCTGGCAGATGGAGATCTTGAAGAATTCAGGAGAGTATTCAAATCTGGAACTCCCTTGTCTCGTCTTCTTGAAGATCATGAGGAATTTAGATTCTGGAGTATTCTTCGTGTCTACCCGAGTACTCTGTCACAGGTTGTTTTATGTGATTCACTATGTTTCCTCCCCACAAGTTAATACCCTCTTTAAATACTTTCTTCGGGGTAAACATGAATAATCTATATGCAAATCAAAAGTTCAACTTGACATTTGCATAAAAGTCATGCATTCTTTCTGTATGATTATTGAACGCACCCTCAGCAAAGAGTTGCTGGAAGCGGCGGCAGAGTACCCTGTTGTAACAGTACTGGGACCCCGTCAATCCGGGAAAACAACTTTAGTAAGATCTGCCTTCCCGAGCAAAACCTATCGGTCACTTGAATCTCCTGATATCCGGCAGAGGGCTCTTGGGGATCCCCGCGGCTTTCTTGATGAGCTTGCCGGAGGGGCAATTCTGGACGAGGTTCAAAGAACTCCCCAACTTCTCTCATACATACAGGAAATTGTTGACATGAACTCTGATGCAGGTCAGTTCATTTTAACCGGCAGTCATGAGCCAATGCTGCATCAAGCTGTAAGTCAGTCGCTGGCCGGAAGAACTGCTATTCTTAATCTTATGCAGTTTTCACTGGAAGAACTTGCTTTCTACAATAAGAAGCGGAATGCATTTGAGCTTTGCTGCACAGGCTTTTTCCCAAGACTTCACCACAGAAACCTCTCTCCTGCAAGATTTTTTTCAAGCTACATACAAACTTATGTTGAAAGAGATGTAAGATCCCTGATGAATCTGAAAAATATTACGAATTTTCAATCGTTTCTGCTTCTGCTTGCAGGCAGAACAGGGCAGCTTCTAAATCTGGCAAACATAAGTAACGATACCGGTGTATCATCCACCACTATAAGGTCATGGATTGATGTTCTTAAAGCCTCATTCATGGTTATTGAACTACCTTCCTACCATGCGAACATCAGGAAGAGGGTTGTCAGGTCTCCCAAAATTTACTTTACAGATACCGGCCTGCTGTGCTATCTCCTGGGAATAGGCAGCTCTGCTCAACTGAAAAGAGATCCGCTCAGAGGCAGCATTTACGAGAATCTTCTAATCATGGAGGTTTTAAAGACCAGGCTCAACAAAGGACTAAGACCGGATCTCTACTTCTATCGAGATTCAAACGGCAACGAAGTTGACCTGCTGATACCCCACGGCGGATCAATCCAGCCAATTGAGATAAAATCCTCATCAACCTTTACACCTGGCTTCATAAAGGGAATTTCTTCGCTGCAAAAGCAGCTGGGTGACAGTTGCAGAGACGGAATTGTTTTCTATAACGGAGAGAAGGAATTCTCTTTCAGGGGCACAAGAATAACAAACCCTGTGATGAATCCAGCTGTGCTGAACGAGATCTGAAACCTCCACAGGGTAGTAAAATCTTATTTCACTTCTTCAAGCAGCAGCACTTCTTTAGACGAGCAGATGATTACAAGCTGAATCAGCTTGCAGGTGATCTTGCGGCTTTTCTTGTAGTTAAGTAGCTGGGTTACAGCTTCCTGTTTGACCGTGTTGATTAAAGCTTCAAGCTTATCCGGTGCTGAAGGAAGATCATCAGATTTGATGTACTTCAGCTCAATCAGGTATTCATAATTGGTAAGGTCTGTGGTAAAGTAGTTCTTTCTGAAAAAGAAGTCGGCATAGCCCCGGTGCATCTCCGGTTCGCTCTCTATGAAGTAAAGAGGGGTTACATTAAGGTAAGCCAGCAGAAACATCTTGATGCTGTTTTGGAAAAGCCAATCTGTCAATACTTGTTCCTTATTTTAGTATGGCTCTAAAATGAAATAACGAACCCGGCAATTCAACGATTTAAAGAGGCAGATGAAAAGAAACCTGCAGGGGCCTTAAGAGAACACTCGAGTTCTATATGGAGCATGGGTTTGGGAAGTAGGAGTTAAAAACAGACAACACTGTACCAATTGCAATAATACCTGAGGTGACATAGGCAAATCGACCTTAATCAACTGTGCAGTTTTCCCAGACCATTATAAAGATGTACTGCTTAGTTGAGAAAAGTATCAGATTAGCATTTGTAGAACTCGTCAATAGTGGCACAGTTCTTTAAAATTGGAGAGCCAATATTATACAATTCAGCCGATTTAATTTCAGATTCAAGTATTTGCGTTAGTGTCTTCTCAATTCCAAGAAAAACGAATGATCCGAACACCAAGTCTATTGACGAGTCAAAATCAAATACGATGATGTATCTCTTAGAGATATCATTGAATTCTTCTCGGTCAGCTCCAGTAAATCCGGACGCTGTCAATCTAGTAATAACGGTTTGAATAAGATAATGGCTATCAACTATTTTTTTCTTCAAGTGAAGATCTCGTATCTTTTCTTCAAACTCACTATCGTCCTCAAATTTGTTAAACTCAAGTATTTTTTTATGCTTTTCAACTCGATAAAGTCTATTTGGTGATTTTTCTCATCAATTATCAAAGCGTCACACGAACACAACAAGGGTAATTCAAAATGCTTAGCAATTCTTTCCTTAGACTTATCAAAATCAACAACTACAGTTGTTGATTCTTTGCATGGAGATTTCTCCAGATCCTTAATTCTAGCGGTTTGAAATAGTTCTGTGTCATCAAGACATACGTTGGCAAGCTTAAACAGAAATGTGTCACCAGGCATAAGTTACCACATTATTTCATTAATTGGTTCAGCAAGAGTTTTAAATATTCTTTCTACATCATCTGTGACATTTTCAAAGGTAGTCATCTGTGAATCGCCGATTCGCTTTGTTAAGAAAAAACTGGTCTTATCTTTGATATCCTTTTTCTCAGCGAAGTAACTTAAAGCTTGTATCATATAAGGACTATGAGAATTTATAAGAACTGATATATCGTTCTTCACTAACTCGGTAATAATATCAGCATACTTTACCTGCCATTCCGGATGAAGATGATTTTCAGGTTCATCAACTATCAGCATACTTCTCTCGTTTAGAGCGTTAGCCTGAATTAGTAACTGTATCATTCCAAATGCTTTAATGCCTGATGCAGTATTTACAGCATTTACTGTCATCTCCTGATTTCTTCTAAACTTAAATTCAGAAGTTTTTTCATCATACTCAAATGCTCCGCGAACAATTCCAGCGATAGAAGACAACAAATCCCTGTTGTTATCAAACAAAGAATCAGCATAATACATAGATTGCTCTAATTTAGTTATCAGATCTTTTATGTGAAATGATACTTTAGGGCGATTTCTCATGAGTCTTGCTGATTTCTCCATATCAAAATCAAAACGTGTCTCAGCGTTTTTTATTACATTGGCCAACTGCAGGTAAACTGGACTTTCCACATAAGTAACATCCTGGAACAATAATTCATCCTCAAGAACAATATTCTTGATTTTACTATGCTCAATAGTAATTTCAAATATTTTGTCCAATGAATGGTAACTTATTCTTGATTCCTCATTAAGAGTTTTCTTAGGCGTAAGTTCGTTACAGAATTCGGAAATGAATGCTTTATCCAATGCTTGTTTTATTTGATCTTCTTTCGTGTCTTTGCGGCTCACGATTTCAATGATTGATTCTATCAGTTCTATATATTCTTCTTGAACACTTGAGGCGAGTTCCTTCTTGAAATAGTGAATTCTTTCTTCCATTAACAATCCAACAGACTCTTTGGAAGGATTCTCGTTCAGCAAGTCTTTGACTGCTTTCCAGAAAACTGGTGGAAAAAACAAACGCCTTGTTTCTTCGAATTCCTTTCTTGTATCAAGTTCTCTTCTAAGCCTGTAGTAAATTTTGTCAATGAGAACTCGCACCTCTTGTTCTTTGTTGCTTTGAAAATCTTCTTTATGACGACTAATTCCTTTAACAATTGAAAACATAATTTTTCCAACAGTGCTCTTACCAGTATCATTTTTTCCTGCAACGACATTCAGCCCATCCAGCTTTATGCATGCATCCCTGATACAACCTATGTTTTCTATTTTTAGAAATTCACCGCTCATCATTAATCCTTCTGTAAAACAAGAAAACTAAACATGAAATCAAATATTACTTCCACACAAAATATATTGAAACAAGAACAGAAAGACACGAGTAGTGAGAACCGTGTTCACGCCGTGAATTTATAAGTAGAACACAACCTTTTTGAGATATAGCAATCGACCTTAAGCATGAATCAAGAATCTTTGTTGCACCACGGTCATCTAAGCAGCGTTTCCATAGCTCAAGTCTGGTAAATATAAGTCATTCTGCTTGATGAAGATTCTTACTACATCGGAATCAAGAAGTACTAATCGTGGCTTTGTATGCATCGCTATACAGCTCTATATCGTACTTCCGCAGTTCATCTTTCAGGTCTGAAACAGAGTTCCAGCAAATCAGCCAAACAACCGATTGAAATTTTACTGTCGTTGTATACTTTGTATGCCAATCTCACATATCACTCAGGGAGAAAGGCAAAATTGCAATCATCTCAAGGTACGAGCACAAACTCTTCATTTACAACCTCGACACTGAAGAGCAGCTCTACTCAGACATCTACTGGATGCGCATGCTGGCAGGCGGCCACCTCACCGGCGCCCAACAGGGCACCGGTATGGTTTTCATCTACGAACCTGTAGCGCTGCATTTATGTCATTAACGCCCATACACATTCAGCCATGGTTTTCGGCTCAGCCACAGGCGCAACACTCGATACGTGCTGCTGGTCAGGCTGGGACCTGCTGCTACTCCTGAGTAGCTCAACCGGCAGGAAGCACCAAGCTGAGCCTGGCGCACCAACGCTTGAACTCACTGGTTTTTACAGAGCGC
>JAGLQD010000167.1 GCA_023136985.1 Candidatus Sabulitectum sp.
GCTGCAAGCGTACAGTGCTTTAACCTGGCTGGGCGAATTGAATTTACCGGTGAGTACTCCCCGAATCAGTCGGTTTCCGGGATTTCCCTCTGCCAGGGAATTTATATACTCCGTATAAGCAGAGGTACTCTCACGGAAGTGCTCAAGGTGACTGTGCTGTAAAAGGAAAAAGGGGGGCAGAAAGCCCCCCTTTAATAAAACATCGTCTTAGGATTAGAATCTGTCCAGTGGGCTGAGTACCCGAAGATGTGTACGATTCTTAGCGAGTTTAAGGTATGGTGTGATCATTGATGGTGTTGAGATACCAAGGAGCTTCTGCACCATTTTTCTGTCAACACCGTCTTCAAGCAGATGTACAGCAAAGCTGTGCCTGAGCCATCCAAGAGTCGCTTTTTTGTCTATTCCGGCTTCTGTCAGAGCATCAGTGAACGCACGCTGAATGGTTCTGGCAGAGACAAAACTGGTTCTTCCGCGGCCGGGGAAGACAAATGGTGAAGGATCAGTTCTGAGGTCCAGATACTGAGCAAGGATCCTTCCTGTGGTTTTCGCAAGGATAGTATCTCTGAGGAATCCTCCTTCAGGGCTGTACACATGTATAATATTGTTGTCGAGATCTACATGCTCGCGCCTGAGAATTGCTGTCTCACTTACCCTGAGGCCACTGGAGTATATGAACATGAGAGAGAGGCGGTACTTAAGATCATGGACATGCTGGAAGACTTCTGCAATCTCATCACGGGTGAAAACACCGTGAAGAGGAACCTTCTTTGCAATAACGCCTGGGCCCGGCAGAGGATTGTCTTTTTTGAGAACCTGGGAATAGAGATACCTTATAGCACTTTGAGCCTGGTTGATATACGAGAGAGATTTGCCCTCGCTGACCAGTTCCTCAAGATAATCCCTGAGATCGCTCTTTGTAAGGTCTCCAGTTTTGTCGCCAAAATGGTTTACAAGGCGACGAAGATGGGAAACATAACTGTTTGCAGTTTTGGGACTGCGACCGGAACTTTCCAGCTGATTTCTGGTAGCTTCAATGTAGTTCATTCGAACCCCCCCTTTTTGAACTGTTCTTCTTGCGGTAACATCTTACCATACAATAATAAATTGTTGCTTTTCAATTGTCAAGCACTATTGGCCATTGTGCATGAATAAAGAAGGTGTTATTCTTTTAAGGCTGTATGAAAGCGGATTCAGACATATTCACGGGAGTGTTCAGTGAACAGAGAAAGAAAATTTAAAGGTAGGGCAAGGCTGTATGCACCATTCATTCTGGCCTTTTTTGTATTCTCTGCTGTTATTGGCGCAGAATACCTTATTGTTCAATCGCTTATCGATCAAAGTAATCAACGGGAAATTGATATGTATCATGGAGCAATTGGTATTATTACCCAAAGTATTGACAGGTATGAGACTGAAACAGGTGGTTCTATTTACGGCGATACCAGGCCTTTAATGTCCCTGATCAATCCATTGGGTATGAACAGCTGTTTGGTTCATATTGTTCGTGATTCGATTCAATATTCAGATTTCCTGCAGATGGAGTTAACAGGCGGGTTTCCACTTATCGCAACAGGTTTCGAAAACATATTTATAGAAACATCTGTGGGTAAAACAATCAATGGTGATGTTGTTACGCTGAAAGCACATTATTACAGTAATGACACGGTTAAAGAACTAGAGAAAATAGCATCCAGTCTGATAATAGTATTGATAGCGATGATAATAATTGCAGTAGTACCAGGGGCTCTTATTATTGAATCCCTTGCGAGAAGATCGTCTATGATGAACACACTTTCGCCCGGTGCTTCAGGTGGGGGTATTGATGTTCTCCGAAAAGGAATGGAGAATTCATCGGGAGTAGCCTTTCTTGTTATTTCGCCGGACTTCGCCCTGATGTCTGCCAGTCGGTCATGTATCGAACTTCTTGAGATCGGAAGTGATCTTCGAGGGCTTCACCTGGGTTCTTTAACCGTACTTCCCGATTCGGTAAGAAAGAGTGACCTGTCAGCTCTAAGCAGTTTTTTCACAAAGAGCATTACAATCCAGTCTATGAATGGTTCCAGAAAAGAATTCATCATGGAAGTGCACCCTTTTCATTCGGATCAGAGTATTTCTTCTATTCTGATCCTCTTCATTACAGGAGTTAGGGCCGTGGTTTCAATGAATGCTGAAACTCATTCGGATCAGGTGGTGGTAGAAACTGTTACCAGCCGGGCAAGAACTCATCTGATGAAGACTGCGATCCATGATATGAACAATCATATTTCCGGGATCATTGGCTTTGCCTCAATGGAAATAGAAATGTCGAACTCCGCCAGTGCCAGGAACGCGTTTGTCTCAGTTCTTGACTCTGCGGAAAAACTTGCTGCTCTCTGCAATGATCTTCAAACTTCCGCCGCTGGTGAGAATGGCAGACAGCTGAGAGATGTCCTTCAGGAGATGGGTCTAGTGGCTGAAGTATTGAGGAAAGTGCTATCGGAGAAAGTCGAGATCCAAGTCACAGGAAACTGCAGAGTATGGATCAAGGCTCACCGGGAACTGCTTCGTGAATTTTTCTTTGGTCTTGCCCTGAATTCCACAGCAATAATGAACGGTGAGGGCAGGATCCGCCTTGATATCTCCGAGAGAATCCCGGTGTCGGGTAACACGGTTGAAGCTGTTTCTCCCGGTAACAAGGTCTGCATCAGATATTCCGATGGATATATCATGCCTGTGGCTCTTAGGGATATATTGTCTAACCGCAACTATTCAGTGTCTGATGTGGAGAGACAGTACGGTACAACCATAGGAAGCGGTTACAAAGCCCTGATCAAGCTGGCTGGAAGCATTGTATTTGAAAGAGGTTCCGGAGAAACAATACTGTGTCTCCTTCTGGATGGGTATGAGCAGAAAGAAACTGGGGAGAACTCAGTTGTTCACCTCAGGAAGGATCAGGGAGCCATGGGAATTTCCATTCTGGTAGCAGATGAAGTTGACATAGTTCTGCGATCAGTTTCAGAGTACCTGGAGAACAACGGAATGGTTGTTACACGGGCCAAAGACGGCGATCGTGCCATGGAATTGCTCAGGGAGCAGACCTTTGATGCGGCAGTTCTTGATCTAAATATGCAGGGAACCCCCACACCGGGAATAGTTAGATATTGCCAGACAAGCATTCCCGGAATGGCCGTGGTGATAACCACAGGATTTGATGCTCCTCAGGGAATCAGAGATCTGCTAACCGCCCAGTCAACTGGTTATCTTCACAAACCCCACAAGCCGGAAGACCTTATGAAAATGATATTTTCACTGATGAGCCTGTTGAAAGAAAGAAGATAAGATGACTGTACTGGATTCAGCATTGAGGTTACTTGCGGCTTTTTTACTTGGAGGTGTTGTTGGGGTTGAAAGACAGATCCATGGAAGGCCCGCTGGTCTTCGAACGCATATTCTGGTTTCTCTGGGCGCTGCGGTGGCAGTTATTGCAGGCGTTCAGGCCGAGGCATCGTTCCCGGATATGAATATAGATACCGGAAGGATCATTGCCGGTATTATTACAGGTATAGGTTTTCTGGGGGCAGGAACTATCGTTCGTCATCGCGAGGGAGTTGGCGGTCTTACTACAGCCGCCTGCATCTGGTTTGTTGCAATGATCGGGATTCTCTGTGGATTTGCTTTTTATGCACTGGCGGGAATTGCTTCTGCAGCGGCTCTTCTGGTGCTTCTTGTTCTTGATGCCCTTGAGGGCAGAATGCCCGCAGCCAGTTACTGGATGCTTACCGTAAGATCCGCAAAGAGGCCTCTTGAGCCTTTCCAGCTCGAATGCAGGGAGATATTGCAGGAAAAGGACTTCTTTGTAAAGAGCTCCACATTTCTAATTTCCGACCACGAGATAGAGTTGAATATTGTTTTACGCGCCAGAAGAAGGAACACTGATTTTGAGGCAGCGGAAGTGATAAAGAAACTGGATGGCGTTTCCATGGTAAAATGGGCTCACCGGTCAGGCGAATGGTAAAAATAGGCGTCGCGCTCGGTGGCGGGGCTGCAAGGGGATATGCTCATTTCGGGGTTTTGTTCGCCCTTGAAAGAAGTGGTATTCCTATTCATTGTATTGCTGGAACCAGCATCGGATCTGCTGTGGGGGCTTTGTGGGCAACCTATCAGCACATTGACTGCTACAAATCTCTCAGGAAAATTGATAAAGCAGGAGTAAGAGATATGCTGGACCCGGAACTGCCTATGATCACTGGATTCCTGCAGGGCCGCAAGCTCTACGACTTGCTGGAAAGCTGGTTCAAGGGGTACCGAGTGGAGGATCTGACAAGACAGTTCTGTGCCAACGCAGTAAGGCTGGATACAGGGGACGAGGTTACTTTTTATTCAGGACGGCTTTCCGATGTGATCAGAGCAAGTGTCTCGGTTCCTGTAATCCTTTCTCCATGGCGAATAGCGGATTCAACTTATGTTGACGGAGGCGTAGTCAATCCCCTTCCTGTAAGGCAGTGCAGAGAAATGGGTGCCGATGTGGTTATTGCGGTGGATCTTCTGGGTGTTGTTCCATCAGTGAGAATGCATGAGCAGGGAATTGAAGGTATAAAGAAGGTAGCTCATCGATTTCATCTTCCGGAGGAAGTGGTTGAGATAGTGTCGGACATTCCACTTATTCACATGTTAAGAAACCCCAAGGTTCCCGAAACTGCTTTTGCGGCAGTTCTTATTTCCCAGAGAGCTCTGGTAAATGCAAACCTTAAAGAATGGCCACCGGATTATCTTATCCGGCCTGATTTAAGTCAGTACACCGGAGCCGAATTTCATCTTGTTGAAGAGATAAGTGATATAGGCTTGAAGTCCGCCGAGGAAGCGATTCCACGCATCATTCAGTGCCTGGGAATATAAACATAACCTTTCTGTTTCCTCTGAAAATTAGCATAATCGATCTTTGGGGAAACTCTACTGAACCGGAATGAATATGGAGGAGCGATGGCACTGTTCACAAGTTGTCTTAAGAAGATGCAGAATGAGATGTCTAACAGCATTGTTGATTGGGAGAAACTTGCAGCATTATCTTCAGGCAGATACGATTTGTCCGGAAAGAATTCAAACGAAGGAAGGCTGCTGATCATTACCATTGTAAAAAAGGCAGCAGAATCCTCCGATGAGAACAGGCCTCTTGCACAAATTTTCCGGAACATTGCTTCCAGAGGTGGCGACTTTAACAGATCAATGAATCCTGCTGGAACAACCCCGCTTCATCTTGCTTCCGGACTTACAGACAGCAGCCTGCTGAAGTCTCTTCTGCAGGCAGGGATACAACCGGCTTCCACTACGGCTTCAGGGGCCACAGCTCTTCATTCGGCAGTTACTGCAGGTTATGCCGAGAATGTTAAACTGCTTCTGGCAGCAGGAGCTGATCCCGGAGCGGAAGACGCTTCCAGTAACGCTCCGCTGCATTTTTCTGCTCAGCTTGCGGATCCGGTAGAAATTGTCCAGCTTCTTCTTGCTGCAGGTGCAAAAGCCTATCACAGAAACTCTCAGCAGAAAACATCTGTGGACATTGCAAGGGAAAATGGGCATACCGCTTGTCTTGACCTTCTTTGTGAAAGCCTCAGAAATTTGAGAAGAAACTCTAGTAGAAAATGGAGTTGCCCGGATTGCGGCGGAGAAATCAAAAGACCTCCAAAGCATAAAGTCGAGTGGTTTATATCTCTTGATATGTGGGATCACCTTCAGTTTACCTGTGGAGAATGTGGATCTGTAACCCCGGCCACAGTACTGGACGGCGAGATCTGATTTCCGCTGTGGATCTGTTCCTGTTATCCCTGCCTGAACAGAGGCTCCACGGCATTCTCGAATATTTCTCTGCATGCAGCTTTTGCCTGTTCTCTGTACTCAGGGGCGCAGGCAACTGTTAACAGGCTTCGGTTTGGTCTTGCCTTCATCATATACTCTGCAAATGGAGGATCAATTTCTTCCAGTGGGATCATCCGGTCTTTGCTGTCAAGAAACCTTATATCCAGCTTCTGGAATCGCTCTTCTGATATTTTTACGGCTTCAATTGGTAGATCCACCAGTATGTATCCAGGATCGATACCTGCCTTTGCAGATATTTCATTTGTAAGAAGTTCAGCGATCTTTCCCGGAGTGCTGTTCTGATTCCTGAGACTGTTTAGAAAGTGGGTATCACTTTCTGAAGTTGTTACAGAATCAATCCTGAAAACCTGTGTAAAAAGACCCTGTCTGTATTTTACACGCCATGCCATTTCTCTTACCCAGGGGTCTGAGGAATCTTTTTCCATTGAACTCAGGATCTCGTCATCAGTCATGAACATGAAGTCTTCAATCTCTTTCAGCTCAATGACACTCTTGCGGGCTGCAGAGAGCAGCATACGGTCAACGATCCTGGTTTTCTTGTGAAGATAGACCGATGAGTACATCTGGAGCCTTGCAAGAAGAAAATCTCTTATGGCATTCAGTCCCTTTTCATGGAAAACAAGCCTTCCGTTCTTGATGGCCATGATAGAAATGATCCGGTCTACTTCGATGTGGCCGAAGGCAACTCCTGTAAAGTAGAAATCTCTCTGGAGATAATCAAGCATGTCTGCATCCACTTCACCGAAGATCATCTGTTGAGCAAACTCTTTTTTTGTGTATCTGCCGGTGATCAGATCTGCAACATCCTCCGGGTCAATTCCGTGTTTTTTAAGAATCTCAGGAATCTTTCCAGCGCCGCGGACAGGCATAACTGTTCTGCCTGTGACCATGTCTGCAACAAGGTCCATATGGTCTTTCCCTGTAAGCTCAAGGTAGAGTGGTTCCAGCGTGTGGGACCATGGAGTGTGACCTATGTCGTGAAGAAGTCCTGCAGCTTCCACAAGATTCCTGGTGTATTCAGAGGTGTCGTTGTATTCCTTCGGACTTCTGTCGCTGAGATGACCGGCTATACGCCCGGCAAGATGAGAAACCCCAAGAGCGTGAGCCAGCCG
>JAGLQD010000168.1 GCA_023136985.1 Candidatus Sabulitectum sp.
GTCCATGAAGAAGCGTGGAGTTCATAGATGGACAATGGTTGAGTAAAGCAGTCTTTTTTGCTTCTTTCGGTGATCCATTTTTCATCTGACCACTGGTACGAGAAAGGATCCTCTACTTTTGAGGAGTTCCCGGGCCTTTTCTCGAATGCAGTTGCATAAGGGTCGGACTTTTCTATTCTGCGGCCTTCCCCGGTGGTGATCATGAACCTGTAGTAGTCACCGTTTGACACGACCGGTACAAACAGTTCCCATACACCGCTCTCTCCGAGATTTCTCATGGGATGTCTTCTGCTGTCCCAGTTATTGAAAGAACCCACTATGCTTACAGCAAGGGCATTGGGTGCCCACACAGTGAACAGAGTTCCGCTCACATCGTCCACCTTCCATATTCTTCCACCCATTTTTCTGTGCAGTTCAAGATGTTTGCCGCTGTTGAACAGGTGCAGATCCATCTGACCGAACTGGGGCAGAAAGGAATACGGGTCAGGGGTCTGCCATGAATTACCGCCGGGCATATTGATCTTCAGCTCATACTGAAAGAAATCAGATCTTCCATTAGAGTTCCATACAAAGAACCCCTGCGGATCGATCCTTTCCATCTCAAGAGCTTTTTCATTCAGAATTACCTGTATTGAATCCGCTTCCGGACAGAAGGCTCTAATTGAAATGGTGCCGTCTGCCTGATGCATTCCCAGTATGGAATGGGGATCTGCTGCAGAGCCATTGATTATCCTGTTTACTTCCTGAGAGGTTGGATTGAGTTTCACGTCATTATCTTCATGGCCAGGCCAAGAAGAAGGAGATACCCAAGTGAATCCGTGCAGGCTGTGAGAAGAATATTGCTGCCAAGGGCAGGGTCTCTTCCCAGAGCTCTGAGCGTTAGAGGTATTCCTGCGCCAAGAAGACCGGCAAGGGCCATATTGGCAACTATAGAGGTGAATATCACAATGCCCAGAGACGTGGACTGCGAAGGATCACTTGCAGTTGCGTACGCAACAAATGCTGCAACTGTACCAGCTACCAGACCAAGAAGAAGGCCAAGGGTGGACTCTTTGAATAATGCTTTCTTCGCACTTGTGAAATCAAGTTCACCAAGGGCAATGCCTCGTGTTATTACCACAAGTGATTGATTACCTATGTTACCGCCCATACCTGCAACTACAGGCATGAATGCAGCCAGTGTGGCGAACTGCGAGATGGTTCCTTCAAAGGCTCTCACAACTGTTGACGCAATGAATGCGGTCACCAGGTTGACCAGTATCCATGGGAATCTTTGCCTGAAAGCAGTAGGAACAGGGGTGAACACGCTGTCATCTTCAGAGAGACCGGCCATTCTGTACATGTCTTCGGTTGCTTCTTTTTCCATAACATCAAAGAGGGCATCACCTGGAATTACTCCCATGAGGTGGTGATTGTCATCAACCACCGGCACAGCCATGATGTCGTATTTTCGTGCAATGGAGGCAGCTTCTTCACTATCATCATCAGTGTCTACAGTGAACGGGTCATCAACCATGAGTTCTCGAATGGAAGTGTCCTGTGGACATGTTACAAGCCTTCTGAGAGGAACCACACCAATGAGCCGGTTGTCTTCATCGGCTACATAGACATAGAAGGGAACATCAACAGATTCACTCTGATTTCTTATCTGTTCAACAGCTTCCGTGGCGGTGAACTCTGGTCTTACCACCATGTAACTGGAAGCCATAAGCTGACCGGCACTGTCTTCAGGGTAGATCATGAGCTGTTCAATACGATAGCGATTGCTTTCAGGAAGAAGCTTCAGGATGGTGTCATGACGATCCTCAGCTATCTGAGCCAGAAATTGAAGTGCATCGTTGGGATCCTGTCTTTTAAGTATCCGGGCAATGCTATCGTCATCAATATCGTCTAAAACCTCGGTAAGCAGAGAGTCGGGAAGTTCAGCAAGAACATCTCCCGCTTTAAGCTGGCTGAAGAGCATATCAACAAGCATTCTTGTTTCCGCAGGAGTCAGGCTGATGGAAAACAAGTCTGCAATATCAGCAGGGTGTATCTTGCTTATGGCAACTGCAGCACGGCCTGTGGCTTTTTGAGCCAGAAGCTTTCGTATGTAGTTCATCTGAGTAGATGTTATAGCCACAGATGCCTCTCTTCAAAAAGAAAGTGAAAGATAATATTTTAAAGCACTAAGATAAGCAATGACTATCTGTTGTGAACAGGTGGCTGGAATCCGGTTACTCTGTGTTGCTGTCCGGTTTGCATATACCGAAATTGTAAGCAAGTTCTCCCAGCAGAGGAAGAGGTTGTACTTTCCCGCTAAAACCATTGATCAGTCCAATGATAAAGAGCACAAATCCCGCAAGCGCGGCAATGCTGTCAACAAAGAACGGGGTACCCGGCAGAAACCTGATAAAAACCAGTATTGTCGGGATCAGAGCCTGCTGGGCATGAAACATTACAAAGCGGTTTTCTCTGCTGGTTAACATTGCTATTAAGAAACCCAGTATGCCGAAATAGGAAATACCCGCCATGGCTTTACCGTTCTCAATGTCTGATGAGCTGATGTTGAATGCTGTGGACATTATGAAAAACTCCCTCTAAAAAAAGGGGCGATAGTTACCGCCCCTTCTAAACAATGTATCCTGCTGATTACTCTACGTCAGGGGCACCTGGTGCAGGAGGTGCAGGAGGAGTGTCTCCACCCTCTGGCTTGAGAATACCAAATTTGAATGCAAGATTTCCAACAAGGGGAAGAGGCTTGACGACTCCTTTGAAGCCGTTAAGCATACCAATGATAAACAGAACAAAAGCTCCAAGAGCAATTATCTGGCCCACCACTGGAATTGGAGCAACAAGCATGCAGATAACAAGTATCAGGCTCTGCTGTGCGTGGTACATAACATACTTATTGTCTTTCTTGGTAAGAAAAGCAATAAGAAAACCGAGAATACCGAAATAGGCGATTCCGCCCATTGTCTTTCCATCCTCGATCTCGGCAGGTGTAATATTAAATTCGTTAGCCATTAAAATCCCCCTCTGTATATGCAACTTTTTCTGTCAATAACTACTGGCACAAGGCAACATTCTGCAAACAGACACCCATGTCAAGCTCAGCACTTGCAGAGGCTTGTTTTTCTTTACAATATTCCATGTATGCCTAAAGGAGGGATCAGGTGAGTGAAGTAAGAAAACAAGACAGTGATCTGCTCAGTGTCGTTTCTATTTTTCATTATGTGCTGGGAGGGTTTCAGATGCTGATTTCCCTTGCTGGCTTTGTTTACGTCGTAGTGGGTGTACTGATGGTCACAGGTGCAATGGACTCTGCGAAAGGGGAGCCACTTCCTCCTGAACTTGGTTGGATCTTCGTTGTGATTGGTGTTGTATTCGTACTAATTTTCATTACCATCGGGTTGTTTACGATTAAAACAGGCATTAATATGCGTAAGCGCCGGAATCGTACTCTTTGCATGGTGATTGACTCTATTTTATGCATGATGGTACCTTTTGGAACCATTGTTGGTATATTTGGTTTAGTTCTGTTGACAAAGCCGGAAATTTCAGATGAATTTGAGGGATAGGGGAGGACGATAGATTTGAGTACCAAAAGCGTCTCTGAGAAGCGTCGAGAGAAACGATCTGGTGGTGAGCTGGATGTTGTGATCGGTACCCATGGTATGCCCGGTCGATCGGTCACTGCTCTGAACCTCAGTGCGTCAGGTCTTTACTGTATCTGCGACAATCCGCTTGGCGATCTTACCAGGGTTGATGTATCGGTGAACCTGAACGAGAACCAGATCATGGCCAGGGCTGTGGTTATCAGAGAAGAGGAACTTCCTGACGGTAAATGGGGTATAGGTTTCTTCTTCACCCGGATAAGATTTGAGGACAGACAGATTTTTGCCAGATATGTAAACGGGGAGTGATTCTTTTGAGAAAAGCCTTTCTTTCTTTTGCCTTGATCGGCCTTCTGGCTTTTTCTGCCAGCGCAGATAAGTATGCCGGAGAGTTCATGTATATAGGAGCTGGAGCAAGGGCTCTTGCTCTTGGTAGTGCGTATTCCGCCGTTGCGGATGACATAACCGCTGGTTACTGGAATCCTGCCGGTCTTGTTCAGACTCGAAGCAAGACAGTTGCCTTTATGCATTCAGAAAGATTTGGCGGACTTATCTCGTACGATTATCTTGCTTATTCCCAGGAGTACAGTGGAGATGTGTACTCGGTCAGTTTCTTCCGGACTGATGCAGGTAAGATCGCGGATACCAGTAATCTGCAATGGTACGACACAGGAAGCGACGGAGTGTTCGGGGAGGATGGTACAGGAGCTCCCGGAGACTGTGGCAACGACGACTATGATCAGAATAGCAATCCCTCAGGTACAGAAGGCAACGGTGAGTGGGATCCAGGTGAAGAACTTATCTACGATGAGGGAAGAATCACATGGAACAGCGCTTCTGATAATGCTCTTTACCTGTCATGGGGAAGGGCGCTGAACCAGAGACTTTCAGTTGGGGCTACCTCAAAACTGATCTACAGGAAACTCATGGATTACAGTGCATGGGGTGTAGGCTTCGATATCGCCATGAGATGGAATGCCACAGATGCATTCGCGCTTGGCTTGAACATTCAGGATGTTTTTGGAACATACATGTTCTGGGATACAGGAGTCAGTGAGAGTGTATCGCCAACGGCAAAAATGGGAGCGTCTTTTACCTGGCCTGTTCCCAGGTTCCATTCAGTTATTACTTTTGCCGCCGATGGTGACTTCCGTTTTGAGGGAAGAGAGTTTGCAACCCAATACAGCCTGCCTGACGCCGGTATCAGTCTTGATACGCATATTGGCGCTGAGCTTCTTATCAAAGATACTGTTGGTCTTCGTATTGGTTCAAACGAGGGAAACATGACTGCCGGTTTAGGTTTTACCGTGAGTTTCAGCGATCACCCTGTTTCTCTGGACTACGCATGGCTGACCCACGACGAGCTTCAAAGCACCCACCGGATTTCTGTGAACGTCGGCCTCTAACTCGCCAATGGGGTACGCAAAGGAAATTCTTCGTAAAGTGGTCCATTTCGGATCGTTGATCATTCCAGCGTCAGCTATATTTTTGCACCGGAAGGAAATGGTTCTGATCCTGACTGCTCTGGCTTTCGGTATGCTTATTGCTGACATTATCCGGTCCCGCAACAAGGTTTTTCGCAAATTTTTTCTTGGTCTTTTCGGAAAAGTTCTCAGAGGCAAAGAACAGGATGGCGGAATGACTGCGTCAACTGTGCTCATGGCAAGTGCTGCTCTTACAATTCTTCTTTTCCGGACAGAGATAGCAGTCTCTGCTCTTGTCTTTCTTTCTGTTGGTGATTCTTTTGCAGCTCTTGTGGGGAAAAAATTCGGCAGAACAGTTCTTGTTTCCGGAAGAACCCTGGAAGGAAGCCTGGCTGCACTACTCAGTTGTCTTGTGGTTTCCATGCCTCTGCTTTCCATTTCAGCTGCCAGAGGCTGGGCTCTTTCACCGGTGGCACTTGCTGCCGGGGCTGTGGCAGCCACACTTGCTGAGCTTTTTGAGATTCCTCTTGATGACAATTTAAGAATTCCAATTATTGCTGGGCTTGTTATGGAAATGGTCATGCCGGGATGATTTGCCACATCGAGGTCTACGGCTGTCAGATGAATGTTCACGACGGAGAGATTCTGTCCGGTATACTTAAGGCGGCAGGGCATACTGTGGTTGATAATGCTAAGGTAGCTGAAGCTGTATTCGTGGTTACCTGTGCTGTTAGAGAGCATGCGGAAACAAGAGCACTGGGAAGAGTGACCCACCTTGCGGGAATTCCAGAGAAAAAGCCCATAATGGTTCTTTGCGGTTGTGTTGCTCAGGAACACGGTGAAAGACTTCTTAAAAAAATGAAACTGCTTGATCTTGTCATTGGTCCTGATGTGTATCACCGGATACCTGAACTGCTTCATGAGCGCAGACGAATTGCTGTTACTGCACAGGGTACGGAAGACTATGAACTGGTCACTCCAGTAAGAAAGCAGTTCCCAAGATCGTTTGTTACAGTTATGCGCGGATGCAACAACTTCTGCACCTACTGCATAGTGCCATATGTCAGGGGAAGAGAGCGCAGCCGGCCTTTGGAACTCATTCTTAAAGAGGTGGAGGGCCTTGTTGAGGCAGGATACGGTGAGATCACTCTGCTGGGGCAGAATGTAAATTCCTATACGCATAACGGTACAGGTTTCCCAAAGCTTCTTGAAGAAGTTTCCGCCATTGCCGGTGACAGATGCCGGGTGCGGTTTGTAACCAGTCATCCAAGGGATCTAAACGAAGAACTGGCATTGGTCATGGCTTCCAGAAAGAATATATGCAATCAGTTTCATCTTCCGGCTCAATCGGGTAATGACAGAATTCTAAAGACAATGGGAAGAGGATATACCCGGAATGGGTATCTTGCTAAGGTGGCTATGCTGAGGAATCTTATGCCGGATATAGTTCTTTCAACAGATATGATAGCCGGATTCCCGGGGGAAACTCTTGAAGAATTCGAAGATACAGTTTCTCTGCTTGAAGAAGTCAGGTATGACTACGCATTTCTATTCAGGTACAGCGAGCGGGATGGTACGGCAGCTTTGAATATTTCTTCGCCTGTTCCGGTAAAGGAAAGGCTGAGACGGCTTTCTATCCTTCAAGAACTTCAGACAGACATAACCATGAAAAGATCTAAAGAGATAATTGGAAGAGAAATGACCGTTCTGGTAACAGGGCCAGCCAGGCGAGAAGGGCAGATGGCCTCAAGAACCATGGGTAACCGGCTGGTCATTCTGGAATCGCTAGACTATTCTCCAGGTGATTTGGTGCCTGTGACCATTGTAAGGGCAGATGGTTACACCCATTTCGGGGAACCTTTGTTTGTCTGATAGAAATACTATCAATTCCAATTGGAATCAGATGACTACTGTTTCAGATACGGTACTTCTTTTTACTTAGACAGTGATCTTCTAATGTGATATGTTTGAAACTGGCAGTTCTAACTAATGGAAGTGAACATGAAGAAAAAATCTCAACCACTGGCAGAAGTATTTGGGCATTTACCTGCTGATTTCAGCTCCAGGGCAGATAGATTCAGGAATAGAAAACTCTGTCCGTTCAATTAACAAGGTTCCAAATTGTACAAAAGATAAGGCAAAAGATCCATTGGGTGTGTGCAGCATAAATTTTCAAGGTAAACCTGTAATCACTTGTCCTGTCAGGTTTCGTGAAGACTGGCTAATAACTGAAGGCGCTGCTGATTTTTTCTTTCCAAAAGATACATCATGGTCTTCTTTAACTGAAGTAAGACTTCGGGATTATTATGGAAAATCCGCCGGAAACATTGATGTTGTTTTAGTTGCATATGATAATCAGGGAAAGGTTTGTGACTTTGGTTCACTTGAGATCCAAGCTGTCTATATTTCAGGAAATGTTAGAGACCCCTTCAAATACTACATGTCTGATTGCGAAGCAAATGCAGAGATGGATTGGACTTCAGAATCCAAATATCCTCGACCGGATTTTCTTTCATCGTCCCGGAAGCGATTAGTGCCGCAGCTTCTTTTTAAAGGTGAGATTCTTCATCAGTGGAAGAAGAAAATGGCTGTAGCATTAGACAGGAGTTTCTTTGAAACTTTACCTGAGTTGAAAGAAGTAAATCGTGATGAAGCTGAAATCGCCTGGCTTGTTTATGATTTGGAACTGAACAGTAAAAATACCTGCTATACGTTGGTTCACAACAAAACAGTTTACACTAAATTTATGGATTCAATTAATGCAATTGCTCGCCCCCGTGTCGGTGATATGAGTAAGTTTATGAGTTATCTGCAGATCAAAGTAGACAAAAAACTTGAATTGCCACCGCTTAACGAAACTATTGAGAATCCGTTTGAGGACTGAGAATTGGAAATAGAACAGTATTCCCTCTTTGGAGATGTTATACACACTGGATACAAAGCAGTGAATGTTGCTTCTGTTCCGCAGAGAAGTTTGTTCAGGTATCCCGGCGGTAAAACCTGGTTTGTTCCTCGACTGAGAGAATGGCTTAAGTCTCAAATTGATAGACCAGTCATTTTTATTGAACCATTTGCAGGTGGAGGAATTGCTTCTTTAACTGCTGTTTGTGAGAATCTGGTTAGTTCAGCTTTGTTGATAGAATTAGATGAAGATGTGGCAGCAGTATGGGAAGTAGTGACTTCTGGAGACGGAGGTTGGCTGGCTGATAGAATTCTTTCCTTTGAAATGAATAATGGGAATGCTGCAACTGTAATAAGCGACAACCCGGAATCTTTGCGCGAGCGGGCTTTCAGAACAATAGTGAAGAATCGTTGCACGCATGGTGGGATTATGGCAGCAGGTGCCGGATTATTGAAAAAAGGAGAATCAGGCAAAGGTGTTCTTTCCAGATGGTATCCGGAGACTCTTGCAAGGCGAATAAAGGCAATACATTTGGTTCACAGTAAGCTGGAATTCAAGCATTCTGATGGCTATGGCGTGCTTGATGAATACAAGGATGATAAAGACGCTGTATTCTTTATTGATCCACCATACACTGCCGGTGGGAAAAAAGCGGGGAATAGACTGTACACGCATAGTAAAGTTAACCACGAATTACTGTTTCAGAAGTGTAGTGGCCTTAGCGGTGATTTCATTATGACATATGACAACTGTGCTGAAGTCCGGGATTTAACAGTCAGGTACGGTTTGCAGGCAAAACCGATTCCAATGAAGAACACACACCATGCTGAAATGACTGAACTGGTTATTGGAAGAAATCTGGACTGGATGGATGGCATAAACAGGGTGCTGGAGCAGCAGGCTCAATATAAAGGAGCAAAAGCCTCAGAAACTTGAAGCACCTCGAAAAATTACTAGCCATCAATCTCAGTGAGCATCTCTGACACTGAAGTCTCTGTTTTCTTTAGACGCTCCCGGAGTGTTTTTATCAGTTGCCCTGCTCTTTGAACCTTTTCTTCCAGTTCATCAACAGGGCAGTGGTCACGGCTGACAGAGTCAACGATCGTTTGCAATTCCGTGAGCATCTGTGAATAAGTCATTTCCTCAGTCATTTACTTTCTCCTTAACAACCGCAGCGAGCCATCCCTTGTCCATAGATATTTTTATGGTCTGCCCTTCATTTATGGCACTGATGGTTCGCAGTGGAAAACCGTCTGTGTTTCTGACCACAGCCCAGCCAAGTTTGAGCATTTTTTTCGGGTCGCGTATCTCCACCTGCTTTTCTGCTTCTGAAATTAACGAATCCTGTCGATGAAGTTCTGCCATAACTGACATATTGAGTTTAGAAGCAAGTTTGTGCAGTACTTCCGATTTTCTTTTCGGAAGAGACGCCAGATAGAGAGTCAAGTTCCCTGCAAGGTTCCCTATTTTAAGATTTTCCATCTGAATTCGGGGAGAAACACTGGATACAAGAGACCGGTTCAGGATGGATACCTTGTCGTCAAACCTTGCCACAGTATCCACTAGAATTGATGCAGCATGTGTTGGGGTTTTAGCTCTGGTGTGTGCTGCGTGATCTGGAAGAGTGGTGTCTATCTCGTGGCCGATGGCGGAAATTACAGGCCATGGAAGCTGTGCTATTGTTCTTGCTATCGTCTCATTGTTGAACCAGGCCAGGTCGGTAGCAGATCCGCCTCCACGGGTTAGAACAACAGCATCAAGTTTGCTACCGCCGACATTCACCATAAGCCTGTTGAAGGCTCCGCAGACAGAATCGGATGTTTCAGAGCCCTGCATAGTGGCCCATGCAGCATATACCCGAAACGGGTAACCGGATTCGTCCAGTGTTTTTACAAAGTCTTTTTCTGCAGCAGACCCCCTGGAGGTCACAAGACCTATGTTAAGTGGGACTTCAGGAAAGGGGAATGTTCCGTTTTCCCGAAGCACTCCTTCCTTTTCAAGTTGCTGAATAAGCCGCTGAAGGAGAACAGCTGATGAATCTCCGGCGAAATCCGCGTCGAAGCCTTTCATTATCAGCTGAAAACGGCCTGACCGATCCCAGAAGCTCACAGAAACCAGAATTCTTACTTCCACATCATTTTCCAGCTCAAACAGCTTTGCCTGTCTGCCTGCCTCAATTGCTATTCTGGATCTGTCTCCTGCAAAAAGAGCACAATCTGCTACTGCAGGAGACTGTTCGCCAGGCTCTGAAATATCCGCAAGCTGAAAATAAGTATGTCCTCTGCCTGAAACTCTTCTGAGCCCGGTGACAATTCCCCTGATCCATACAGGTTCAGGAAAAGCGGATTGAAGAGTTCTCTTTACTGATTGATTCAGCTTGAGAACTGTGAGATCTGAAGCCTGGGTCATCATTGAATTTTCAGAGCGAACAATCCACCATTTCCACCGGAATCATGAACTATGACATAAACGGGACCGGAATTCTGTGCATGGTGGGTTAAAGATTCATCACCATCTTCCAGACCACTGACTATGGCAAAAGTAAGAGCATAGTAGAAATCTTCTCTGTAAGGCAGATTCATGAAATGATCAAAGTCCATCTCATATGATGCAGTGATCACATCAAAGTTGGTCTGGCCGTCTACAGATTCAACAACGATCCAGTACATGGTTTCCTCATCAAGGGAAACAGTGTAAACTGCAGTTCCTCCACGATCCATGGTATCTGTTACATCAAGCAGGGGAGAGGAGGCTGCCAGTGCAATCAAAACAGCACAGAAAGAAATCATTTTTTCTCCATTCTTTTCATCACAAAAATGATGAAGAAGTGGCCTCCAGTCAACCTCATTTTGAACTATTCAGATATGCAACATGCCCATGCGCACTAAGTCGCCACTGAATGTAAGAATAACCAGAAAAAGCAACCGAGTCGAGAATGGCATCCCACAAATCAGCTCAGAATAAAGGGATGTTATCAATGGCTGTTTATTGACACAATAAAATCAGAATAGAGTCAACCCAAGAGCTGCACACTGCAATTCAAGAGAGACTTTGAGAATTACAAACGATCTGATAACAGGATTTACAGGTTTGATCTGCTACAAGTGGAGCATGGTATAAGTCGCCATAAGAAGATAATATAACAGCAGGATTTCCACTGATTTGGTTCGCTGTGGGGGGTTCCCATTTGCAGGTGATTAGTGTATTATCGCTAATCAACAGAAGAAAGGAACAGATACATGGGAGCGGAATACCTCGGCAATAGAACATCAATCGCAGTAAAAGAAGAGTCAGGATTGACATTTCCACTTGGGCACTCAAAGGGAGAAGCAATTCCACCGTGGACATCTCAGGGAAGGGAAGTCTATCGCAGAGGTTTGATCCTTGCCCTTGATCTTGCTGTAAAGAGGGCATATCCAGACTGGAAGCTCTGGGTGGAGCATTCAATTTCCCTTGGATACAGATGCCGAATTGAGGGAATGAAGGTCGGTTCCGAGGTTGATGTTTGTGCTGTGCTCAGTACGGAACTTAGAAAAATAGTGGAGAATGCAATTCCCATACATTTTCGTAAACTGCCTTCCAAAGAAGCATTGGATCTTGTGGGAGAGCATTCCCTGTTGCCCCGGTGGCATACTGGGAAAGAATTTTACAGAGCAAATGTTGTTGAGGATTCATGGGCTTTTGCAATGGGACCAACTGTGCCTGATACTTCATGGTTGACTGAATGGGAGCTGCGACCTGGAAAAGGAAGCATCTATCTTCGATTCCCTGGAAGCCGGGCGTGGCCGGAAATCGTTCCATGGGTAGACAGCCCTGCTCTTGCCAGAGAACTGGATCTTGAAGAAAAGCATATTTCAAGAATGAGGGTCCACACAGTTGATATGATGAACAGACGGATCCGCGAAGACGCTGGACTGGAAGCAGTGATGATGAGTCATTTTTACCAGAACAGAAGAATCCTTCAGATAGTAAGCAGACTTGGTGATGAGTTCCCCGCAAAGAGAATAGTGATGATTGCAGGTCCATCCTGCAGCGGGAAGACAACATTTACCAGAATGCTCTCTACTTATCTTCGGGCAGAGGGGTTCAGCACTAGAATGATCAGCGTGGATAATTACTTCAGAAATCGTTCTGAAACGCCGAAGAATAAAGATGGAAGTTTCGATTTCGAGTGTATTGGCGCTCTAAATACAGAGCTTTTTGGTGATCATGTCAAAAAACTGGTTGACGGAGAGACGGTAAAGCTGCCGGTATTCAACTTTCATACAGGTGTTAGAGAGGATGATGTTACTCCTATGACACTTGGCAAAAATGAATTCCTGCTTATCGAGGGAATTCACGGATTGAATGACAGCCTGACACCGGGTGTGTCTGTTTCGGATAAGTTCAAGATCTACATCAGCGCTCTTACAACACTTAATATCGATCGACTTACCCGGATGTCCACATCGGACGGCAGGCTGCTCAGAAGGATAGTCAGAGACAGTTTCAGAAGAGGGTATTCCGCCCAGGACACAATTCTTGGCTGGCCAAGCGTCAGGCGTGGCGAAAGAAAGAATATTTTCCCATTTCAGGAGCAGGCGGATATGATGTTCAATTCTGCGCTTCCATATGAGCTGCCGGTTTTGAAACCTTATCTCGTTCCCCTGCTTGAAGAAGTGGATGAAGGGTCAGAGGCTTTTATCGATGCGGACAGAATTCTCCGGCTTCTCGATTGTGTTGAACCCATCAGTGAAAGCGTAGTACCCAGATTGAGTATTCTTAGAGAGTTCATTGATGGCCTCCTGCTTGATTGGAGTGAATAATGCATATTTTAATGATTCTATTCGCCATGTACAGCCCCAGATTCAGTCCCATGGTTCTTACAAGACCATTGACTCCGTCGATCCAGCCGCTTTATCAGGAATTCGAACTTGAGCCTGTTGATGTTCTCCACTACGATCTGTCCATAGAGATTGACCGCGTGGCAGAAACAATAGATGCAACCACGGAAGTTACCCTTGTACCAACCGAGAACAATCTTACAGACTTCAAACTCTATCTCAAGCAACTGACTGTCTCTCAGGTTTCTGGTGCTTCATCATACAGTCAGGAGGGGGATTCTCTTTTCATCACTCTTCCTGGTCCTGCTTCCACTTCTGATACGATCCAGCTGGTCATTGACTATTTCGGAACTCCCCCTGAGGAGTCATGGGGCGGTTTTCATTTTCATCCATATGCGACATATCACATGGGAGTTGGATTTGTAAGTGATCCTTCCATGGGCAAGTACATGTTCCCATGTCATGACAGGCCGGCAGACAAGGCTTCATTTGATTTTCATATTACAGTTCCTGACTCTCTTTACGCAGTGGCTAATGGAGACTCGGCAGGTGTTACAGATAACATGGATGGAACGCTTACCTACCACTGGACACAAGAACAGCCCATGTCAACCTATCTTGCCGCGATCAGTGTTGCGGATTATACAGTTCTTCACGATTCCACCGATTCCAGGATCTATTACTATGTTTATTCCTGGGATGTTGAAGATGCACTGGGATCGTTTGTAAATGCAGACTTGATGATGGCTCAGTACGAGAGTGTTTACAGCCCGTATCCATGGGACTGCAAGTTCAGTTACGTGCAGACACCAATTGGAGACATGGAGCATCTTTCTCAGGTTTACCATTTCGCCGGGGCCATCAATGGAAACACCAATTATGACTGGCTTCTGGCGCATGAAATGTCTCATATGTGGTGGGGTAACTGCGTTACAGAGAGATTCTGGACAGATGTCTGGCTCTCTGAGAGCTTTGCAACATACAGCGAAGCTATATGGATGGAGAGTTACGGACAGACTGAATATCTTGATTATGTGGTGAACAACATAATGAAGCCGTACCTTAACAGCGGAGAGCTCTTTCCCATTGTAGATCCACAGACTCCCGCAGAGCTCTGGAGCAATACGACCTATGAGAAGGGCGCTTCTGTGCTTCACATGCTCAGACAGATCATGGGAGATACTGCTTTTTTCGCAGGGTACGACACCTATTTTGAAGCTCACAAGTATACCACTGCTCTTACAACAGACTTTATCGATCACATGGAGGCACAGTACGGTGAGCTGGACTGGTTCTTTGATCCGTGGGTTTACGGAGAAGGATACCCGATCTATGACATTGCAAGTTCATGGGTGCAGCAGGGATCTGACTGGCATCTTACCATAAACTTAGACCAGATGCAGACTGTGAGTAATTTCTTTACGATGCCTGTGGAGTTCCTTGTGGAGGGAGCTTCGGCTGATTCACTTGTAACATTCCTCAACGATGCTCCCGGGCAGGAAGAGACCTTTATTCTTCCATTTGAGCCTGTCTCAGTCGAATTCGACCCTGGCAGCAAGATACTCAGCACTGCAGTGCTGGGAGTAGATGAGCAGACATTTCCTCCGCAGGGCGGTGTGGGAACCATGTACCTTGGTCCTAATCCTGCTTCACTGAACAGTACGATTAACTGGCAGGGAACCGGAAACATGTATCTGGAAGTGCGCATATATGATCTTTCAGGTAGAATTGTTCAGAGCAGAACACTTGAGCCGTCAGTAAGAACTCTTGACCTGTACGGCATTCCAGCAGGTACAT
>JAGLQD010000169.1 GCA_023136985.1 Candidatus Sabulitectum sp.
TTTGATGGTGTACTGGTTTCAGGGTGTCACCCTGGAGATTGTCACTACATTTCCGGGAACTATGTGGCAAGAAGAAAATTTGCAGTTCTCAAACCTCTACTGGAATTCATAGGAGTAGAGCCCGACAGGGTTCAGTTCTCATGGATATCTGCCGGCGAGGGAGACAGGTTTGCAAAAGTTGTTACCAAGATAACCGAAGATGTAAGAGAACTCGGTCCCGCCACAAGGCTGGTTAAGAAATTATGAACACAACAGATAATCTTCGAAAAACGATAAAGACACTTGTTTCAGAGAAAAAGGTTGATCTGTTTCTCGGATGGGAAAAGGGGTCTCTGCCCCTTGCAGCAACACCCCTTTTCGTTACCACCGAAGAAGAGGCAGACAGAGCGATCTTTGATGTAACATGCGGAAACAACCTTTCCATCTATTTCACCAAAGACAAGAAGCAGTATGCAGACAAAAAGGTTGGTATTGCGGTGAAAGGCTGCGATGCCCGCTCTGTTGTTCTGAACATCCTGGAAAAGCAGATCAAAAGGGAGAATGTGGTTATCGTAGGTGTACCCTGCAACGGTGTGCTTGATAAAAAGAAAGTACTGGCAGCCACAGAGGGCAGAGAAGTTCTGGAGCTTATGGACAACGGTGACACCGTTACAGTGAAAGGCAAAGGTTTTGAACTCTCTCTGAACAGGCAGGAGATACTCAGTTCATCCTGCCATGCCTGTATCTACCCTGATGCACAGGAATACGATTTCTTCATGGGCGAGGCTCGTGGTGAGGTTCCCAATGAAGAGAGAGTAAAAGAGATCGTTGATTTCCAGAATCTGCCTGATTCAGACCGGTGGGAGCAGACCCGTGTCGAGTACCAGAAGTGCATTCGCTGCTATGCATGCAGGAATGTATGCCCGTCGTGTTACTGCAATGTCTGTTTTGTGGATCAGAACGATCCCAAGTGGATAGGCAGTACCTGCGAGTATACCGATACGGTGATCTTTCATGTGATACGAAATCTTCATGTGGCAGGAAGATGCGTGGAATGTGGTGCCTGTGAAAGAGCCTGCCCAATGGATATCAACCTGCTGATGATGAACAGAAAAGTTGCCATGGAAGTAAAAGACAGATTCGGAGATGTGGCAGGTCTTGATATAGACGGGAAGCCCGCTATGTCTGATTTCAAAGAAGACGAGAAACAGAAATTCATAATGGGGTGATGAATATGGTCAGCCTTGATAAAAAGAAGTTTGGTAGTTTCATCCTTGAGCTTTCGGCTGAATACACCGTGTATGCTCCGGGAAAGGCCGGGGGAAAGACCGAATTCATCCCCGTTGAATCCGAAGACGAGATCGATCTTAAGACTCTTGTAACGGATCTTTCGCCTAAAGGGATCTTCTTTCCCCATTCAGAGGTTCTTTACGAGTACGATAAAGAGGGAATCCGGGTACCACAGAAGGAAACCGGAAAACCCATTGCCGTATGGGGAATGAGAGGGTGTGATTCAAGAAGCCTGCTCATGCTGAACAAGGTTTTTGGAAGCGCAATTCAGATGCCTGACAACAAGAATTTCCAGGATCCGTACTGGAAAGAAAAGTACGACAGTTCGGTGATATTCGGTACCGGTTGCAATGAGCCGCTTTCAACATGTTTCTGCAACTGGTTTGAAGGAGGGCCTCACAGTTCTCAGGGAATGGATGTCTTTGTGGCTGATGCCGGTGACAGATTTCTTATGGAGCCTGTGACAGACAAGGGTCGAGCTGCTCTTGATAAGATGTCTTCCTTTACTGATTCCACAGAAGATGACAAAACCACAGCAGCGCAGCTGGCTTCTGAAGCCCAGGGCGGCATGGCTGAACCCATGGATGTAAACGGCCTCGGTGAAATGTTGAACAACAAATACGATGAGCCTGTGTGGGAAGAGGTAAGCGCCAAGTGCATAAACTGCGGTGCGTGTACTTTCAGCTGCCCCACCTGTCACTGCTACGATATTCAGGACGAAGGCAAGGGTAGCAGCGGCAAGCGTATCCGTATCTGGGATTCCTGCATGTTTCCCATTTTCACAATGGAAGCTTCAGGTCATAACCCCAGGGCATTGTCCAGCCAGCGGGTCAGACAGCGTGTTATGCACAAGTACAGCTACTTCCCGGAGAAGTACGGCGAGTTCCTGTGCACAGGATGCGGCAGGTGTGTAACAGTCTGCCCGGTAAATCTTGATATCAGAGAAGTATTGAAGAGAATAAATGAATACAAAAAGCAGGGAATAACAAATGGGTAACTACTGCGTCCCACAGGAAATGAGGGTTGAACGGATCGGAATAGAGGATCCGGCAAGAACACTGCGGACCTATGATCTTTCCTTTGTGAATGATGCCGACAGGGAGGCGTTCAAATACCTTCCAGGGCAGTTTTGTGAGCTTTCAATACCGGGAAAGGGCGAATCGCCTTTCGGTATTGCTTCTTCCCCCACGGAAGAAGGATTCCTTCGATTCACTGTTAACAGAACCGGTTCTGTTACAAATGAGATCCATTACCTCCGGAACGGCGATCTCATCGGTTTGCGGGGTCCTCTGGGTAACTGGTACCCTGTAGAAGACATGAAAGGGATGAACATCCTGATCATAGGAGGCGGTTTCGCGTTCACTACCCTCCGGTCTCTTCTTGTCTACCTCATGAACTCAAGAGACGACTACAAGAACATCACAGTTATCTACGGTGCCAGAAATCCCGATCTGTTCATCTATAAGGACGAGATAGCCATGTGGAAACAGAGAGATGATATTCAGATGCATCTTACAATAGACAAACCTGTGGACGGCTGGGATGAAAAGACCGGTTTTGTTCCTGCGGTTGTTGAAGAGGTGGCCCCTGTTCCAGACAATACCATGGCCATCGTCTGCGGTCCCCCTGTGATGATAAAGTATACCCTGCCGGTTCTGACAAAACTGGGATTTTCAGATGAGATGATCTACACCTCTCTTGAACGACGAATGAAATGCGGTATTGGCAAATGCGGAAGATGCAATATCGGTTCAAAATATATCTGTATTGATGGTCCTGTGTTTTCAATGGCTGAGTTGAAAAATATACCCGAGACGGTTTAGATGGAGATTGGCTCATGAAAAAGATAATTATTGCTGAGAATGACCCGAACTTCAAGAATGACATAGCGGCACAACCGGGATCAGAATCCTTCATGCGCTGCTTCACCTGCGGAACTTGTACCGCTTCATGCCCTGTGGCTGAGGTACACGACGAGTACGATCCCAGAAAGATCATCCGTATGGCCATACTTGGAATGCGGGAAGAAGTGCTTTCGTCGGATATCCTGTGGATGTGCTCCAGGTGCTATACCTGCGCTGCTCTCTGCCCGCAGAATGTAAAATTCACAGATGTGATCAGCATTCTTCGGGATATGGCGGTGAAGGAAGGATATGCTCCACAGGAGAGGCTGGACCAGGCCCGTGAACTGGATAAGGCTATTCAGAGTCTTCGCTGCAAGATCATAGACAGTAAGCTGCACCCTGACCAGAGTGATTCAAAGGAAATTATCAAGGCCCTGGAAGATGAGCTGAAAAAAGAATGGCAATAAAATGAAGGAAAACGAGATACGTTCATTTGATGATCTGTACGCCGATGTGATAGAAGCAGGTCTCTGCAGCAAATGCGGGGGTTGTGTTTCTGTCTGTTCCGCCAACATGATCGTAGCTTTAAAGCTGGATGAGAATGGTTTTCCCACATACGCCGATAAGGAGCTCTGTCTGGCATGCGGGTTGTGCCACATGATCTGCCCGCATACACACACAGTCAGAGAAGAAGTTAAATCAAGATTTAACTGGAAGGATCCCATTGGTCAATATGCCGATGTTATTTCGGCGAAGACAACAGACCCTGCGGTAGCTGAAGTTGCTACTGATGGCGGGGTAGTTACCTCTCTTCTTATTCACATGCTTGAAGCCGGGCATATTGATGGCGCTGTTGTTTCTATGAACATTGACGGATACACCAGGCGGGCAGTTGTGGCTACATCGCGGGAGGAGATCCTGCTGGCGGCAGGTTCCCATTTTGGTGAGGTTCCTCATCTGGAAGAGGTGGGAGAAAAATATGCGAACTATGTTTCAGTGCTTAAATTTTCCTGCAGGGACAATCCCCAAAAACTGAAAAAACTGGCTGTTGTGGGAACTCCCTGTCAGATAACTTCCATCAGAAACATGCAGGCTCTTGCCATCGTTCCTTCAGATATCATCACATTTACAGTGGGTCTTTTCTGCATGCAGTGTTTTGAGATGAGCAATCTCATGGATAAGGAATTCATAAAGAGCAGAAAGATAGATCCGGACGAGATAGAAAGCATGAACATCAAAGAAGATTTCATTCTTACTTTGAAATCCGGACTGAAGGTACACATACCCATGAAAGAGATAGAGGAGATCGCACGACCAGCCTGCTTGAAGTGCGATTATTTCGCCAACGATTACGCGGATATCTCTGTTGGTGGTCTTGGTTCTCCAGAGAAGCATACAACTGTAATGATCCGCACTATCAGAGGCCGATTGATGATCGCCGATGCTCTTGCCAAGAAAAGCATCAAGCTCAGAGAGAGCCGGTCAGATGATGAACGAAGAGTGTACAGGCATGGAATGATTTCTCTTATTGAAGATTACGCTGCTCGCAAAGAGGCCAGAGCAGAAAAATACAGAGAGAGGTCACGGTAAAAATATTATGGCAGACACAGTCACAGACATTAAGCCGGAAAAGAAGAATATGGCAACAGAATCAGCAAAATCAGGAGCTGTTCTTGTGGTTGGTGGAGGCATCGCCGGCATCCAGTCATCACTTGATCTGGCCGATTCAGGTTACAAGGTCTACCTGGTAGAGAAGACTCCTGCCATTGGTGGAACCATGGCGCAACTGGATAAGACTTTCCCAACCAACGATTGTGCCATGTGTGTGATCTCTCCCAAGCTTGTTGGCAGCGGCAGACACCTGAACATTGATCTTATTACCAATGCAGAGGTTATGGGCATTGAAGGCGAAGCTGGGAATTTTACGGTAAAGGTAAAAAGGCATCCAAGGTATGTTGATGCCGAAGCATGTACCGGTTGCGGCGCATGCGTACAGAACTGCCCTGTGAACATGATAATCTATCCTGTGGAACGGGATGAAGTGGATCTGCACAAGAAAGACCGGGACGTGGTGCTGCCCATTCTTGAAGAGAACGGCTGTGACGAAGGTTCTCTCATGCCTGTTCTTCAGGCTGTGGACAGACACTACGGTTATCTGCCCAAAGATGTAATTACTTACATTTCCGGGAAGCTTTCCGTGAGCCTTGCTGATATCTACAACATTGCAACCTTTTACAACTCTTTCAGCCTTGTTCCCAAGGGCAGACACAAGATCAGTATCTGCATGGGAACAACATGCTATGTAAAAGGAGCAGAAAAACTTATGCAGAAGTTATGCACTGACCTTCGGGTTGAACCCGGGGGAACAACCGAGGATATGAGGTTCTCGGTGGAAGCGGCCAGATGTATCGGGTGCTGCAGTCTGGCTCCTGCCATAATGGTAAACGACAAGGTTTACGGCAGAGTCAAGCTCAGTGACCTCTCAGGCATACTTAAGGAATACCAATGAGTAATAAGTATACACAACAGCTGGACAGCCTTGAAGCTGTCGGTCTTGGCTCGCTCTATCCGGGAAAGTTCAGAATTTCGGTGGGCATGGCTACTTGTGGTCTTGCAACTGGTGCCGGCGAGGTTTTTGACCGGCTTGGCGAAGAGCTGAAAATAACCGGTTTTGATGCAATTCTTTCAAGAACAGGTTGCCTGGGTTTCTGCCAGATGGAGCCGGTGGTAGATCTTTTTATTCCAGACGGCCCCAGGCTTACTTTCGTGGAAATGACTCCAGAGAAAGCTGCAGAGCTGGTAGAGGTTCTTAATAGCGGGAGAATTCCCACTGACAGTCTTCTGTGTGTTCATAAGGTGGAAACACTTCTTGGTGATAATTTCAAAGAGTACGGTTCCGTCAGTGCAGATACTGTAGCAGAAGTTCCGCTTTATACCGAAGTACCGTTCTTTGCCAAGCAGAACAAGATCGCTCTAAGGAACTGTGGTGTTATTGATCCGGTTTCCATTGAAGAATATGTGGCCAGATCCGGTTACAGAGCTCTTCTGGAAGTTCTGTCCAGCAGAACGAATGTTGAACTTATCGAAGATGTTAAAACATCAGGGCTCAGAGGCCGTGGAGGAGGTGGATTCCCAACAGGATTGAAGTGGGAATACACTCTGAAAACAGAATCTGATCAGCGGTATGTAGTGTGCAATGCCGATGAGGGAGACCCCGGTGCTTTCATGGATCGCAGCACCATGGAGGGCGACCCGCATACGGTTATTGAAGGGATGATCATCGGCGCTTATGCCATCGGCGCAC
>JAGLQD010000017.1 GCA_023136985.1 Candidatus Sabulitectum sp.
CTGTAGTGAAATTCACTCGCTGATACATAGAGGACATGAATTCTGGTATGTCAATAAAAGAGATATTGTAAACGATCTTAGAAGCACAGACACCGCTAATAATTTTCTTGATTCTATCGCATCTAGAAAATATGACCCAGATGATCCAGTACATAAGGCGGATAGAGATAAGCAGTACTTCTCAAGTGCATTTGTAGAAAAAAATGAGCTTCTTTATTTGATAGTGCGATATCTAAGCATTGACAAAGAGCTCTACAAGAAAGCAGAAATGTCAGCCAATTTCTTAATGATTATTCTAAGAATTGGTATTTCCGGTACAATTGGTGTGATCCTTCAAATCTTCGCCCAAAATTTCCTGTATTCATCAGTCGCTATTCTAATTTCCTTTTTATTGATTGGTGGCTTAGTGTCCATAGAACAACACTTTTGGGGGAAGAGTACAAAATGGAAGAATAAGAAAGCAATGAAAAAATACAGGAAAAAAGTTGCTAAGGCACACGAACGATTGCTTACTGATCATATCTTCTTAAGAAACTCTGCAATCTCACAGATTGAAGCATTGAGAGATGAATTTGATATTGGTTATGCTCTTAGCTACAGAGAAGATGAATTGCTCGAAGCAGATATTGAAATTCTTCTCTCGCCCCCACACAGAAATTGCTAGGATTCAGCTATCTTAATTCTATCACGCCCGTATTAGAGCTTTTAATTTATTTGCTGAGCACATGTACTGCTATAAGAAGTTTTTTACTTGGTACCCGTAGTAGATGCTTTCGGAACTTTTTTCTAACTGATTAAGAACCTAGAAGAGATCACCAAGAGCTTCTCGTCTGAATCTTCCCGGTCGTGCAAGAAGACCAAGTGGGAATGGTTCATCCTTGCGCTTATTTGCGTCACTTCCCCATTCCAAAGCAAGTTCCTTCAACTCAGATGCTGTAATAAGAACAATGTTTCTTCCAATATTCTCTGCTGCATATCTAACTGCAATTGATTCCGACACTTCCGTAAAGACTGGAGCAATTACAAGGAATATAGGAACATGTTTGTTAGATGCTTCCATGTAGCCGTTAAATTGATTGAGGTGTGTATGCAAATCTACTGCTGAAGGAGCTTCCTTGCTCTTGTTATCCCACATTATGTACATGTCTTTAAAACTCAGAAGTCCATCAGGTTTATTTGTTCCTGGCTGATTCAATGGTGTATGATTCATTACCTGATCGAAAAGAAAATCTGTAGCTTTTTCAAACTTGGTTTCAATTTCCAAGTCTTTGTCAATAACTCCCTCTGCACGCAGGTGCTTTCTATCCCTCGAAGCGAGAGATTCAAAAACATCAAACCAGATTCTACGTTCGTCGTCAGCCTCTTCAGGATTCCGAATCTGCATAGAATTGTAATATTCGATTAGTCTTTCACATCTTTGGTCTTTTGTACCGCTTACAAGCTGGTCAATATCATTACACCAATCATGCAGCTCATCAGTAGTGAAATTGCACAGGCATTCATTTGGCCGCACTCTGGCAATAATCTTGTTGATCAAATCATCGTTCTTTTCAGTTTTCTTAGATTCAACCTTTGCTGTTCTCAATATTTTCCTGAGTGTATCTTTCTTTCTGAACAGTTTGTATCCAAGCATTATCCGATACCCATCAGTTCTCATGTCTTTATGAAAAATGGATTGCATCACTTCTGCAAGCTCATCAGGAAGAATATCGAATGATATCTTATTCTCGTTCCTTATCTCAAAGATTAGTCCTTTTCTTTGGAGCTCTTTCCTGACCTCTCTAATTTCCTGTCGAGTATGCAGTTCATTATTCGGTTTTGGAAATTTACCTAGCTTTGCTTCAAGAATCCGGTGTTTTGCATGAGTAATTCCCAAGCGGTTTCTGAGTTTCCGAAGAAGATTTGCTTCATCTGGTGATTTAGTATTTCTATGCTCCCAAGCGACACCCAGGACAAAGTTATACAGTTCGAGATTAGTATAAAACTCAGTATTTTTTCCACCAGCTAATTCAGCCAAATCTGTCTCGTTTGATTTATCCACAATAGATTGCTCAATTGCTATTACCCTTTCTTCTAAATCCTCAACAGGTAATCCATACCCGATCTCTTCAAGAAGAATATCCTCCAAGATTATTTTCGATATAACTCTAATTGAGAGATCGCTGGTTCGGTGAAACACATCTTCAATAAGCTCAAGAACAGTTTCCTCATGTGTATATTGAGGTTTTATTTTTAAAATAGCATCCCTAAGTTCTTCTTCTTTCAAGTTCCGATGGTCAACAACATGAGCTCCAGCAATCCTTTTCAAAGCAGCCATAGGATAGATATCTTTTACAATCTCCATAAAGTTCATAAGAGGACCTCCAAGCAAATGTTTTATCAATGACGATAAGAACGAATCCCGAAGACTAAGATGATTAGAGAGTTGCCTTATGTAAAGAGGTAGTATTTGCAAATAGCATTTCTGTTCTCAATAATGCATGACACCCCGAAGTAGACACTTTTGGAGCTTCCGGTAAAAGTTCGATAATTTCTTTTGGCACCCCTAACCGAATTCGAACTCCACCTCTTCTTAATACGAGACAACTGGTAAACTTGCCGGAAGCTTTGCGTGCTATTCAGTAGCACTGTTGATTTCCTGAAACTATATTAGCCTCCATGTTTGAAAGAATACTAACTTCGCTGCTGGAAATAAGGGATGTGGTGAGTATCCATCCTGTCTTTGGTGTTGGAATCCTGCTTGTGGGCAGTTTCTTCCTTGGAAGACTTGCCTCTAAAGCGGGCATTCCGGCCATTACGGGTTTCATCATTGCAGGCATGATCCTTGGGCCATCCATTACAGGTATGGTTCATTCTGATCTGCATGATGAGCTGGGAATAGTTACAGAAGTGGCTCTTGCTGTTATTGCCCTTGTGATTGGCAGTGAATTCAGCCTGGTCAAGCTCCGGCGCACAGGCAGAGCTGTTGTGATAATAACTATTGTTCAGATGCTCCTTTCCTTTGCTGCCGTTACAGCCGTGTTGTGGCTCACAGGCCTCATGCCCCTTGCTGCTGCTGCACTGCTGGGCGCAGTGGCTTCAGCAACTGCTCCAGCTGCTACTGTGGCCATCGTTCGAGACCTTAAAGCACGAGGTCCCTTTGTGGATCACCTCTACGGTGTTGTTGCTCTTGATGATGCTGGAAGTGTGCTTCTTTTCAGCATTGTTGCAGCTTTTGCCGGAGCCAGTTTCAGCGGTGGAGAAACAGACATAATGCACTCGGTTATGCATGCTGCCCGTGAGATCGGAGGCTCTGTTATTCTTGGTGCAGCTACAGGATGGCTTATTCATGTTTCCACCTCTGGTCGCGGTCGAACAAATGAGGTTTACATAGTCAGTCTGGGTCTTATTTTCCTGCTTACTGCAGTTGCCACTACTTTCGGCCTGTCTGCCCTTCTTGCGGGAATGACAGCAGGTGCGGTTCTTGCAAATATGGGTCGAGGCGCTTTCAGAGTAATCTCATCACTGGAACAGCTCTCCCCTCCCCTTTATGCCACATTCTTTGCAATTGCGGGAACAGAACTCAGTTTCAGCATTTTTTCAAAAGGGTCTGTTGTTCTCATGGGTGTTCTTTACATAGTAGCCAGAGCTGCCGGTAAGTACTACGGCGTATGGGGAGGTGCCCGGATGGCTGGGTCCAACCCGCTGATACGCAAATATCTTGGTCTTGCCATGTTCCCGCAGGCTGGTGTAGCTATTGGACTTGCACTGTATATTCAGGCAGCACCGTTCTTCGCCGGGCATGAGGATCTTGCTGCAACAATGGTCAGCATTGTTCTTATGAGCGTTTTTGTTAACGAACTTGCCGGTCCTCCAATATCAAAGTATGCCGTTGTACGCGGCGCAACCCTTTGAGGTGAGCCCATGAAAATTTCTTCCATACTGGATATCTCCGGCTGCAGAAACAAACTGTCTGCCTCCACCAAAGAACAATCTCTTGGAATCATGGCAAAGCTTCTTTCGGAGAACAAAGCAGCAGGAACAGTAACTTCTGAATCCCTTCTGGCTGGAATGCTCCAGAGAGAAGAGCTTGGCTCAACCGGTATGGGGGACGGAATTGCAATTCCACATTGCCGGCTTGAGGGCATGAAAAACTTCGCTCTGGCGCTGACTGTGTGCGATAAAGGCATTGCATGGGATTCTATTGACGGGCGCAGTGTTCATATTATCTGTGCAATTGCAGGACCGGTTGATGGAACAGATGAGCACCTGAGACTATTGGCAGGCGCTGCAAGAGTGTTAAGCAACAGCAAAGCAAGATACGAACTGCTGAACAGCAGTACTGACTTTGCCATGAGAGAGGCATTTCTTTATCACCTCTCACCTGTCACATCCAGTCACAGTAAGAAAAGCAGAAAGAAACTTCTGCTGATGGTTCTTCAAGAAGAAAAAATATATAATGATGTAATGGAATTGTTCCTGGAAATGGGTATTGAGGGTGCAGTAACAGTGAACTCTGATATGATGGGGCCAATGCTTTCAAATGTTCCCATATTCGCAGGCTTCATGGATGTTCTTGGCCGCAGCAGACCTGATCCCAGACTGCTGCTTACGCTGATCCCGGAAGAAGAAGTCGGCAACACTGTTGCCGCAGTGGAAGAGATCACAGGCGACCTGGATAACCACAGAGGAGCCTGTATAATAGTGCTTGATACGATGTCAATAAGAGGGAGTCTTGAGACTTTGTGAAAGGATATGATATGAGCGATCTTTCGACAAAAATGAATGAACTTTTCGGCAGAATTGAGCGAAACAATCTGTGGAGACAGAGACAATGCATTAATCTTATTCCCAGCGAGAATACTCCGAGCCCACTGGTAAAGATCTGTGAGATCTGCGATCCTGCCGGCAGGTATGCGGAGCACCGTACAATGAAGGGCAAAGAAGTCTATTTCTACCATGGTACTGACTTCATCAAAGACATTGAGATCGAGGCTCAGGAAGCTCTCTGTGAATACTTTGACTGCAAAGAAGCGGAACTGCGACCGGTAAGCGGGCAGATGTCCAACGAGATCGTTTTTAAGGCCGTGACTAAATTTGTGAACAGAAAATCACCTGAAGGCACATTCAGAAAACTTCACACCGTTATGAATAATAACCTTGGTAAAGGCGGGCATCTTTCCAGTCAGCCAATGGGTGCACTTTTCAACTTTGTTGATATCAATCCGGCAACAGGTAAAGAAAACTGTGTGAACTTTCCTGTGATGGCAGACAATCCTTACAAGATCGACGAAGAGAAAATGATTGAGCTTCTGGATGAACACAAACCGGAGCTGGTTGTTTTCGGCAAGAGCATGTTCCTCTACCCTGAGCCTGTAAAAAAGTTTACAGATCACATAAAAGACTGGGAGAACAGACCTGTTGTTATGTATGACATGGCACATGTCTTCGGCCTTTACGGTGCATTCCAGGCTCCACTTGCTGAAGGTGCGGACATCATTACAGGTTCCACCCACAAAACCTTCTTCGGCCCGCAGCGAGGAGCAATTGTCAGCAACATGGCGAAGAAGACTCATTTCAGAAAACTCTGGCTGGACATAAAGAGCAGAGCTTTCCCCGGTTCAACTTCCAACCACCATCTTGCTACTCTTCTTGGTCTGCTGGTGGCAACCCATGAAATGAATGCTTTTAAAGATGAGTACCAGACAAAAGTTCTTTCAAACGCAAGGGCTTTTGCAAAACAGCTTGCAGACAACGGGCTTAAAGTTGAGGGGGACCCATCTGATGGCTACACGCGTACACATCAGGTAGTACTCCGTGTTATTGATCACGGTGACGGTGCAGTTATCGCAGACAGACTTCAGGAAAACAACATTGTTGTTAACTATCAGGCTCTGCCTGATGATGCCACCTTCCTGACCTCAAGCGGTATCCGTACAGGTGTCAGTGAAATGACCAGATACGGCATGGACGAGGATGACTTCGGTGAACTGGCAGAATTAATGGCAAGAGTTATAGTTAAGAATGAGAATGTTGGTGATGAAGTAACAGCCTTCAGGCAGAAATTCATGAATATGAGATACACTCTGCCTCTTGATGAAAGTATTGAGCTTGCCTCCCGAGCCATGGCCAGCTCCTTCCCCACCAACGATTACGTGAAGATGTTCGCAGAGAACCTGACAAACCTCGGACGGTAAACTTACCATTGCCCGATTTCTATCCACCGGTGTCAGGTATCTGATGCCGGTGGTTTTTTGAACTAAGGAGGAAGGAAATATGACTGCTCTGTTAATGATTATTCTCACCAGCTTTTCCCCTGGCAGGGGAGATACGGGTCTTGGGCTTATTGTGGGAAACCCCACTGGAATCTCTTTCAAGTACTTTACAAGTACAACCACAGCCATTGATGCTGCAGCAGCGTGGAGCTTCGATAATGAATGGATGCTGATTCACGGTAATTATCTCTGGCACAAATTTGGAGATATCAATGTCTCTAAAGGGCAACTTCCCTGGTTCTACGGTCTGGGTGGATGGGTTGCTTTCGGTGACGATGTTGTAGCCGGAGGCCG
>JAGLQD010000170.1 GCA_023136985.1 Candidatus Sabulitectum sp.
TCATCAAGAGCCATATAGTTTGCTGGAACACCTGGAACCTCTGCCGGTGACAGCTCACCCCACGGATACTGCCCGGCAATACTTCCAGTAAGTTCAAGAGAAGCAGCGTACTCCCACTCGTTTCTTGTTGGAAGCCTCGCTCCCATAATAGATGCCGCAGCCTCTGCCTTTCCCGCACTGATATTCACCACAGGGCAATCGGGAAATTCGTAAAAATAGCTGTCCATCCCGGGAAAACCCGGGTCAGCCGGGTGCGAAAGCCCGGACCGGTCTGCAAGATACCTGTAAAGCCTGTTGTTAACCTCTGTCTTCTGCAACTGGAAAGACTGCACTTCAACAGTTTCACCTCTTGAGTTTACAAAAGACCCTCCGGGTATACTGATGAATACCGTGTCCTCCGCCTGAACAGCCATTGCTGATGGAACTGTTACCGGTTGCTCCTTACAAGCCAAGATCACGAGAGAAAACAGAATCGGGACAAACTTCAGGTATCTATTCATTTACTTCTTTTCCTTCTTGTCTCCCGGTTTCAGGATGATAGCAACAGGAATGATAACACAGTATCCAAGGATGAGCATTATGGGAGAAACGGAGATGTGTCCCGCTCTCAAAAGGAACCATCCTGCCGTTATGATAATCAGACCGGCAGCAAAAAGAATGTAGTTGATATTGCTGAAGGGTACAGTGTTCTGCTTCTGCCCGCTGGACACAGGCTTCTTTTCTTTAGCCATTTTATTCCTTTCTTCTTACAAAAAATGAGCTATTTCTAAGTCGTATACCTTCTAATCTAAACCATCTTCTCTGGAATTGGGAAGTGTGTCAACCCAGCTGCGTGAAACAGATTGATTTATTGCCTCCCCCACCACAAAGAAAGAACCTGTAACAACCATTGCGGAACCATTTGCAATTTCCCGGCATCTGCCAACAGCATCCACAATCTTTTCTTTTATCTCTACCTGAAAACCCTCCTGTTTCATGTGCTCCGCAAGCTCCGTCGCTTCCAGTTTTCTTTCACTGTCAGGTGTGGTAACAACAACATGACCTGCAACCCCTTTAAGCAGTTCTACCATCTGCTTCCATGGTTTATCACTGAGAAATCCCACAACCATGGGAACAGATCCTCCCCAGGGTTTGATATGATCAACAAGAGCTTCCATTGACTGAGGGTTGTGCGCCACATCAAAGAGAACAGAAGGGTTGCCTTTTCTGTGATCCAGTCTCCCGGGCCACCTGAGTGAAACGCATGTTCTGTTGAAGGCATCCTCCACCTCCTGATCTGATCTGCCGAAAAGCTCCAGCGCTGCAGTGTAGGCAAGGGAACTGTTCTCCAGTTGATGTACTCCTGGCAGGGGACTCCTGTTGACTGAAATCGGGAAAACGCGCTTGAGATTCTCTCTGTCCACAACATCCATAACTATCTTTTCCACGCCTTCAGTCTGCGCAGCGGCTATCAGTACAGTATCAGGAGCGGCAATGGCAACCTTTTCTGCGGCTATCTTTTCTCTTGTATCACCCAGAATTCTGCTGTGCTCCACCCTGACTCCGGTAAAAACAGTTCCAACACCGTTGTATGTTTTCGTTGCGTCAAGCCTGCCGCCAAGCCCTGCCTCCGCTGCAAGCCACTCGACTCCCTTTGCCGCAAAATACCAGGCTGCCATGGCTGTTGTGATCTCGAAGAATGTGGCTGAGTGCTTTCTTATGGTGTGCCTGTGATCGGTGATGAACTCTGCAACAGCATCTTCAGGGATCCAATTGTCGTTTACTGCAATTCTTTCTCTGTAATGAAGAAGGTGAGGAGATGTTCCCCGCCCCCAGGAAAAACCCAGATTTCCAGCAATATCGGAAAGTATCGCAGCGGTACTTCCCTTTCCGTTTGTTCCAACTATGTGAACTGTTTTGAATTTCTTTTCGGGATGGTCAAGGCTTTCCATGAGTGACAGCATTCTGTCAAGACCGTACTTCATTCCCATTCGCCGCCTGCTGAACAGCCACTTCTCTGCCTCTCTGTAATTCACCCGGACAACCTTTCCAGTAGTCGAACAATGGATCTTTCCTGCTTTCGACGAACCGTATCCTGGGCGGAAAGAACCTCATCATGGCATACGGAATCTCCACTCTCTACGGCATTGGTTATCAGTGCCATTGCAAGAACTCTGCACCCCATGGACCGAAGTGCCATGGCTTCCTGGGCAGTTGACATTGAAACGGCGGATGCTCCGCTTCTGCTAATAAGAGCAACCTCAGCAGCTGTTTCGTATGCCGGCCCGGAAACACAGGCGAAAACGCCCTTGTGATAACTGTCAACACACTCACAGGCGATGTTCTGCAAGGAAGGTGAATAGACATTGCCGCCGGTGAAGTGTTCCGGGGAATCAGGCACGCAACCTGAAAAATTGATGTGATCTGTAAAGATCATTGCGTCACCTACCTTATAGGCAGGATCAACGGCTCCCGCAGAACTGGTAAGAACCCATGTCCCAACTCCAATAGCAGCCAGAGCAGCAGGCAGAAGGGTTACTTCCCTGCCGGAATAGCCCTGATAATGATGTCTTCTGCCCATGACAAAAATGATTCTACCGTCTGCGCTGGTTCGCACCATGTGCCCGTGACCCTGAACAGCCTCACCCTCCATGGCTGGAATATCAGAGAAAGGTATTGTCTGTCCGTTGCCGAAAGGCTCTGTTGCCCAGCCCAGTCCGGAACCAAGGATCACTCCTATACGGGGAACAGTTTTAAGACGGTTGCAAAGATAGAGCGATGTATCAAGGGTGTGCGGAAGCAATTCAAGCGATCTTTCCAGAAATACTCCTGTTGCTCCTTCTCCATAAAAATCCGGCAGAGAACGAACAGCAGTGAAGTTAAGACTCTTATAAAACCTGCGGGCAGCTTCATTCTCCTCTCTAACTTCAAGAACAACCTTTTCCGCTTCCATGTGCCGTCCCCAGTAAACGGCTGAACCAAGAAGCTCTGCTGCTATACCAAGACGCCTGTATTCAGGATGGACGCAGAGACTGATGATATGCAGAACTCCAGGCTCAGAAAATGTAGCAGAGATGTAACCAACAGCAATATCTTCTGCAAAGCACCCAACTGTGTAAAGAACAGGATCTCTTTCCAAAAGAGCCTGTATCTCTGCCATATCCCAGGGCTGAGGGAAACAGAGTTTTTCCAGTTCAAACAACTGGCCAGCCTGGCTCGGGTCAGGGCGATAATATTCATAAGTTTTCATTCCGGGGAAATCCTCTGGTTAAACTTTCGCAGGTACAGTGGTTCTATATCTCTGTCAAAACCGTCTCTCTCTGCAAGAGCACAAGCGCAGAAAGCAGCAAATGACGATCTCGGCAGATCCATCACCGGATGTACCCACCTGAGACCCGGGGAAGAAATCTCGCTTCTTCCGGAACCTGCAGCAGAAAAGATCCTCTTTGACAAAAGTTCCTCAAGAACCTGTGACGAATAAAGAGATTGTGGAAGTATCTCTTGCGATAATGGATCCGGAGAACTGAAAGCACCTGCGAAAACCTCACCGTTCCTTGCTCTGACAGAAGCAAAAACAGGACCTTCAGGGAGAGCTGCTGCAATGATTCTGAGTGTTGATACCCCTTTCACCGGAACTTCCCAGCCCGATGCAAGACCCAGAACGGTGGCAAGCCCTATTCGGAGCCCTGTGTATGAACCAGGTCCCAGGGAAACCCCGATTCCTGATAGATCACAGCCGGATACACCTGAATCTTTCAGAGCCTTCTTTACTGCTGGGAGAATCTTCTCCGAGTGAAACCCGGTTACCGGCAGTATTGACTCTGTGAGCAGCAAACCATCCTTCAGAAGTGCAACACTCCCTACAGACGAAGTAGTATCAATACCCAGCCATATTCCACTCAACTTGCACTCTCCTGCTATTTGGCGAATCACCATTGGAGATAGAGATTGTACAACCCCTTCTCTCCTTGAAATCTTCCATTCGCTCCGGCCATTCCACCAGCACTACAGCACTGGATTCCAGAACATCTTCAAATCCAAGCATCAGCATTTCTTCTCTGGAGCCTTGAAGCCTGTAAAGATCCATGTGGTGAACCTCCAGCCCAGACTCTACAATACTATACACAGAATCCATAATAAAGGTTGGGCTGGGAATAGCGCCTGTAACTCCAAGAGAACGGATGAATGCTCTGGCAAAAGTTGATTTCCCGGCGCCCAGCAGACCGGAAAGAAAGAACCTGTCACCTGGCTGCACATCCGCTGCAAGTTTCCTGGCCAGGTCTTCAAGTCCAGCAACATCCAGTTCTTCCATCATCCTCTGTACTTCTTCGGTCTAAGAACCTCACAAGGCACAAGCGTTTCCTCCAGTGATACTCCTCCATGCTGAAAAGAGCCTTTGAACTTGTACATATCTTCCCTGTTAAAGCCGCTCTGCATCAAAAGGTAGTCTTCTCTTGCAAAGAGGTAAGTCTTTCTCGGATTGTCATCCGGAAGGCCCCAGTCGGCTGGATTATTCACCACAATGGAATGCTTGGGATCTGCCGAAAGAGAATGTCCGAACCTGTACCGGACACTGTGAGAAATTCCCCTTGCACCGCGGATGGTGGTGATTCTGTTTGCCTGAGTGGAACCGTGGTCGCTTGTAACAATAATAGTAGCCCCGCGGACACTGAGAGTTTTTATCATATCGAAAAGGAAGGAGTGTTCAAACCACCCCTGCGCCAGTCTTCTGAAAGCAGGTACATCCGGCGCGATGTCTCTGATGAGATCCAGTTCAGATCTTCCATGAGTGAGATGATCTATGAAATTCACAACAATAGCCATAAAGCCGTCTTTTAAAAAATGAGAAAGACCGCGCTTTACATTCTCGCCTTCCTGACGGTTGGAGACCTTTGTGTATACTGCATTCTTCCCTGTTCTCCATCCAAGCCTACCCACCGCGTCATTGAGCAGCAGTTGTTCATAGGAATTCAGACCCGGACAACCATATTCTTCAATCCAGCGGGTTCTGTAAAACCTCCAGATATCTCTTGGCACCAGCCCGCTGAAAATCGAATTTCTGCTGTATGGAGTTGCGGAGGGAAGGCCTGCAACCATGAAGCCGGGCTCTCTGTGATACCAGTTTTCAATGAATTTTGCCATAAGAAGCCATTGATCATGCCTCATACAGTCGACAACAAGAAAAACTACTTCACCAGTCCCTTTAAGAAGCTCAGGAATAACTTTTCTTTCTAGAACATTGTGAGCCATAAGGGGGGCGGATTCCGGTGATGCCAGCCAGTTCGGGTAGCTTTCTTCAATGAATCGTGAGAACCCAAGCTCAACCTGATCCAACCCTCCTCCCTGGATACCTTGAAGTTTTTGATCGAGTATTCCACCAAGGCTGGTGTCCTTTTCCATCCATGAGTGATAGAGGTGAGTCC
>JAGLQD010000171.1 GCA_023136985.1 Candidatus Sabulitectum sp.
GAAAGGAAACAACACTGAGACTGCTGGAGGCACCAGCTATCTCATGCTCTCGAAAGCGGAACGAAGTTCCTCAGGTGTGCCCACAGGCCGATTACAGGCACCACCGACACAGAGCTGTGCGTATGGCCATCCTGAACCGGGCAGATATGCTTCAGCCATTGCAATGGAATCTTCAGGAACTGTGGGGTCAAGTACATCAAAACCGTCAGCTCCTGCGATTGCAACAGCCTCCGCGATCAGAGCTTCCACAGCAGAGTCACCGGCAGGACCAACCACATAGATGTGTATCTCGGTTTCCTCTTCAATAACCTCAACAGTTCCACTGGATGCTCCCGCCATTGCTGAAACAAACCATTCAGAGCTTCGGGCACCTATTGCTCTTGCCGTTTCTTCTCCTGAACCGTTAAGGATCAGAGTCATTGGAAGAGCGTCAGCAAGTTCGTAACGATCTGCCAGCACACTGGCTTCTTCTGTTGAAAGCCATACTACAGTAATTCCGATAGGGTTGTTCTGGCGAAAAAACTCCAGAGTGGACAATTCCGGGTCCCCCATATCCACTGCGATGAACACAGCTTCGTCTCCCAGCTCGGTTGCCAGTTGTTCCAGCAGAGGCATCTCTCGTACACATGGCCCGCACCATGTGGCCCAGAAATTAATCAAAACCGGTTTCCCGGAAGAAGCGGAAAGAATACTGTCCAGCGAAGCAATGCCTGTGACCAGAGCACCGTTTACTGAAGAACCCGCAGGACCATGGTGTGACAAAGAAACAACAAATACAGGAATGATCAGAATCGCAACAAGCGGTATCCAAAGAAGTTTTTTCAAGACTGACCCTTTACAGAATGGGAAATAGCATCCACAGGGCATACTTTCTCGCATCGTCCGCATCTTATGCATTCTGCACTTGCCGGGGTTTTATAGATTTCAATTCCCATGGGGCATACAGTTCCACACTTCCCGCAGCTTACGCATGCATCCGATACATGCATACGGAAAACAGAAACTTTTCCAAGAATGCCCCAGGCTGCGCCAAGCGGGCAGAGAGTACGGCAGAATGGTCGCTCTACAACCATTGCCCATAACAATATCAGAACTGCCACGGCAGACTTCCACCAGAACAGGAATCCAGTCTGGAACGCTCCATCCGAAGCGGCCACCAGCGGCCACCCCGCAAGTGAAGTTCCCGCAGGACAGACTGCCTTGCAGAACCACGGGTCTCCAGACCCTCCGGCAACAGGGCGAAGAAACGCAGGAAGGGCAAAAACCAGAAGGAAAAGCATTGCGTACTTTGCCGGTCTCAGCGACTCCTGAAATGACATTCTTGGCAGAGGTATCTTGTAAAGAAGTTCCTGCAGCAATCCGAACGGGCAGAACCAGCCACAGGCGAATCTGCCTGCAAGCAGACCGACCAGAGCAATAAACCCCACAACACCCAGCACGATAACAGCATCAGCTCTTCCAGCAGCAAGCATACCCCAGAAGTTAGGAGTTGCAAGTATGGACTGCAGCGTACCGGTTGGACAGGCAAGAACACTTGACGGACAACTGTAGCAGTGAAGCCCTGGAATCATGGCTGCTTTGGAAGCTCCTGTGTAAATGGAACCGTCAACCCAGCCTGTAAGATGCAGGTTAGTGGCCAGCAGGGTTGCCAGCTGCACAGTTTTCCTGAACACGGAGTGCCGCGCTAACCTATTCCTATGCATTCCAGGCAGATATTCGTTGCTTTAGAGAGTATTGCAGCAGGGTCACCGAAAACATATCCGGCTACCACCAGCAGAAACGCTGCAATAAGAAGGATGATCCTGAAAGAAGTGGAGGCGACGACCAGAGTCGAACTGGTGAATGGTGGATTTGCAGTCCACTGCCTTACCACTTGGCCACGTCGCCTTTCTTTCTTATTCATAGGGTCGCAATCATACAAAATGCACAAAATAAAAACAAGACTCTAAGACCCATCTGTCCAGTCAAGCCCTACCCAGAAGCCTTCTTCCCATGTCATATCACCCAGAGGTGTATCAATGGTTGGAACCATGAACATCTGAAGTCTTCCAAGGTGATCTTCGTCCCTAAGGTCCCCTTCAATGCCGCCGATGGCAAAGACAAGATCAATAATACCCGGAATTTCCAGTATCTCAAATAACTGGAATCCGTCGAAGGTAATTCCAAGATCAAGCACTGCGATTTCTCCATCGTCCCCGATACCGAACTCACCGGTAAACAGACCTTCAGCCACCTGAACAGTATCCTCTTCAACTCCCTCAATTGTATCCATGAAAACATCGTAATCCAGAGAGGTAAGAGTTATCGCAATCTTAGGCAGACCGGAATTGCCAATATTGGGATTCTTAATGCCCAGACCAAGATTAAATTCTATAGGGCATTCACCTTGGTACCAGTAAGTTGCCACAGTGGCTGCCTGAGTGAAAGTAAGACTGCCCAGGTCAGAAATATCAATACCGCAGATGGCAAACTCCGTAGTATTCTCTACACGGAAATTTGCATTTGCAAAAGAAAGAATATCGGTCAAACCGCAACCTGTAACCAGTAGAAACAATACTGGAACAATCAGCAATTTCCCACTCATAATTCACAACCCCTTCCAAAACAGTTCATAAGCTGTTCAGCTTAGAAATCCTCTATATGACTCAGTATATAACCAACTATACGCATTACGGCATCCAGGTTCCAGAACACACAAGCAAACCTGTCAGAACAGAGGCAGCAATTGCCTGAAGATCATCAATTGAAAACTGTTACGGTTGAACCCAGTCAAGCCCGATCAAAACCGAGTAAGCATTAATACTTCCATGCTGAGTATCTTCAGTTATATCGACTTCAATCTGCGCTCTTCCCAGATGCTGATCCTCTCTGATATGTCCATTGTCTTTAAATCCCAGATCCAGGCAGATATCGCGAATCTCCGGTACTGAAAAGTCTTCACCCCAAAGCTCTGCAGCATTGAATGAGACCATCAGGCATACAATCCCGGTTTGAGAAGCTTCTACTCCAATTCTTCCGTCAATCTCTCCGGAAGAAACTGTATACTGTATTCCCTCAGCAGCAATTCTGACTGTCCAGTCAAACTTCTCTATAAGAACCGTTCCCTGACCGCCAGCATTTCGGATACTGGTATTCAGTACAAAAGATACAGGGCAGTCTCCGGACTCAATGGAAGCAATTATTGTACTGTCATCATCTGCTTTAAGACTGTCCTGAGAATAGTTATTCAACCTCACCCCTGCAACAAAGAAAGGACTCATACTTCCCAACTGGAAACTACATCCAACCGGTGCAGGATCGTACATGCACCCACTGGCTAAAAGAACAACGAACACAGACAAAACGGCAAATACTATTTTTTTCATGATCTCTCCCAACAAAAGTAATACTGCCAATATAATGGGAATTTTCCTGCCCGGAGAGCCGCAACAACTGTTCTTCCCCTGGAAGACTTAACTCTGGAAATATCAAAATCACAAATGACAAACAGTCAGGGCCGAATCCTCTTACTAAGCTTCTACAGTTTCACCGCTTGAACAGTAGCTGTAATACCGGCGGACGTTCAATGGATGCTGCAGGCAGTTCTTTCCTTTGAGAAATACTTCTTCAAACAGCATAGATCAAATAGCAATGAACCATCAGGTACCCCATTCACTTTTTTGCGGAGCATTGCTTTTCTTTTCTCTTCTCTTGGTTTCTTTGTCTGATATTCTTGTCTTACAGATAATCCGAAGGCGTGAGACTGCACCACGGAATCAGAAATCTTTATCTTTTTCCTTTTGTCTGGTATTCTTGCTTTACAGATGATC
>JAGLQD010000172.1 GCA_023136985.1 Candidatus Sabulitectum sp.
AGGTGGCAGAGGTGTTCATCCTGTAACATCCATACCAGGCGGTATTGCTTCAGCCCCGTCTGCAGAGGAAATGACAAACATGTCCTCCTGGGGAGAGGAAGCAGTTGATCTGCTGGGTGAATTGAACGAGATAATTCGCGATTCACTCGCAAAGCTGGAAAATGTCCGGGACAGTCTTGACATACCTTTCAGCTCCATGGCACTTTCTGACAATGGAAAGGTTTCTTTCTTTGAATCGCCTTGTTCCGTTATGAATTCAGCAGGGGAAGCAGAGCTGGTTTTCCAGTCAGGTGATTATGCCAGTCACCTGGTGGAGCATGCAATGCCCGGTTCCTACATGAAGTCTGTTCTTCTGAAGGATGGGGATAAACCTTTTTATGTTGGACCCATGGCCAGATTGAATGTTAACAGCAGCTTCGGCACACCCCTGGCAGACGGTCTGCTCACTGATTACAGAGCGAAAAGGCATCCCAGAACTTCAGCTCTTGATTTTATTGAAGCCCGTCTTATTGAAATGGTCTACTGTGCAGAAAAGATCAAAGAACTGGCTTCACAGGGAGTTGATGACAATCTTCTGGTTGAAGTAACTCCCAGGGCTGGAACATTCATTGGTATGGTTGAGGCCCCAAGGGGAATTCTTATACATGAGTATAGAACCGACTCTGATGGTATTCTCACCGAAGCCAACCTGATAGTAGCTACACAGAACAACTATGCGGCAATTGATCATTGTATTGCCGGCATCGCCTCGAAATACGCAGGAACCGGGCAGGATGAACTGCTGATGAGCAGTGTAGAGTTTTCTCTTAGATGTTTTGACCCATGCCTCGCCTGTGCAACCCATGCATCCGGGAATATGCCTATGGTTCTTGAATTGCGCAGAGACGGCACAACCGTTGATAAAATTCGACGGGAGGGAACATCATGATAAAGGTATTCATTGATGAAGATGCGTGTGTGGGCTGCGCTTTATGCGTAGACGAATGCCCAACCGATGTATTTGAGTTTGATGAAGAAAAGAATCTGCCCCTGGTCAAGAGAGAAAATGAATGCTTCGGCTGTTTCAGCTGTTCCGAAGTCTGTCCTGCAGAAGCCATAACACATGAGGGTGCGGAACTTTCCAGCAATTTCTACCATGACAGCTATGCTCTGGATCTTGCTGCGAAATTAACTCCTGGAACGGTTAAGGCAACCGATGTGAGTGATGAGGCGGAACTGCAGAAAGCTCTGGATGATCTTGGCATCAGGCTGCTCTCCATCGCAGCTGTGTTCAGACAGACCCTTGGGGGAAGTATGCCTGCTGTGGGCACCATGGCTGGAAGAACACTGGCCAATCAGCTTCCAAGGTATCGAAAACCGGAATCATTTCAGGAAGCACTTGAGATGGCTTCAAGTCAGTTCAGTCCATCGTGGGATCTGAATTTTTCAGTTGAAGGCGATCAACTCACAGTGACAACAAAAACGTGCTTTATCCGTGATCTGTGCGAAAAGGAAGGCATTGATCTTGGTGGAGATCTGTGTGTTCTTTTCTACAACAACCTGGCGGGATATCTGGGGAAAATGGGCGGTTTGAGACTCAAACTTGAGTCAATGGAGCCGGGAAGCAGTGAATGCATATACAAGGTAAAGAAGTTTGAACCAATAAAGATCTGAGAAGGTGCTGGATGATATGAAGGTTACTTTTATTGGCATAGGAAATACTCTTGCCGGAGACGATGGAGCTGGAATGGTCATGCTCCGAAAGCTGAGGGAAAACATAGGTGATGTGAACGGAGTGGCTTTTCTTGAGATCCCCGGCGATCTGTTTGAGATATGGGATATAGCTTCTGGAACTGATTCAATTGTTTTTCTGGATGCCGTGGCCGGAACAGTTGCCGGAGTAGTATCAAGGGAAAAGACTCTTCCAAGAGCAATGTCTCCATCTTTCCATCAGTCAGACCTTTGTACAGTTGTGGAATCCCTGGCATCAATTTACCAGGGAGAATTTCCGCAGTGGACTCTCTGGGGGATCACCATTGACCCCCCTCAGACACTTGGAGAAGGGTTGAGTGATGTGGTTGCACTTGCTGTGGAAAGAGCTGTTTCAGAGATAACAGCTCTTTTGCAGGGCGACGGTCTACCAGTGGGGCGGAATTTGATCAAGGTCTGATGTCTGGATCGCAGGAGTTTAACCTGCCCTTCCCGGTATTTGGATTCTTCTTCTTTCCGGGTCCTTTCAGGGGTAGCACAATTGCCTCTTATTGTGTATAATAGCCATCCCTGCGGGCTTCTACGGGGTCAACAGGTGAATTAGAGTTTTAGTTGCTTGCGCGGAACTCTGTATGCTGTATGCGGATAGGGTTCTCTGTGGCCGTTTTTTGTGGATCGGGTTTTCCGATCCGGTTATCTGGTTTGATTAAGGAGTTGCATTGAACGAGAACAGATTGAGGATCAGGCTCAGAGCCTATGACCATCGTCTTCTGGACAGGTCGGCCACGGACATAGTGCGCGGTGTTGTTAACACTGGCGCTCGTATTGCCGGACCGATACCCCTGCCAACCAGACGCTCGGTTATAACAGTTCTGAGAAGCCCTCATGTGAATAAAAAGTCACGTGAGCAGTTTGAGATCAGGGTTCATTCCCGTCTCATAGAGATAATGGATCCGAATGAACAGACTACTGAAGCACTCAGGAAGCTTGATGTTCCTGCAGGTGTTGATGTGGAGATCAAGTAGTAATTAGTTCCATTCCTTACTGATCCGGGCATACCGGGTTAAGAGGAAAACCGTATTGGGCGAACGAGGACGGTCGATTCTCCTGGCGGTAAAACAGTAACGCTTGTCCCCCCGTTCTATGGGGACTTCAGCGATGGGAAGTGGTTATGAGCGGAATAATGGCTCGTAAACTCGGTATGACCCGCGTCTTCACAGAGGACGGTCGGGCAATACCTGTTACGGTGCTTGAAGCAGTACCTAATCCGGTAGTTCAGGTGAAAACCGTTGAAACTGACGGATACTCCGCGGTTCAGGTAGGATACTGGCCAAAGAAAGAGAGCAGGCTCAACAAGCCCCACAAGGGTCACCTTGATAAGGCGGGAGTTTCCTCTGTTTCAAGGGTTATTGAATTTCCTGCCTCGTCGGAAGAGGTCAAAGCTGGTGATTCTTTCACCGTTTCGATGTTTGTTCCAGGTGAGAAGGTAAATGTTACAGGTCTTACCAAAGGTAAGGGCTTTCAGGGCGTTGTAAAGCGTCACGGTTTTTCCGGTTTTGACGCAACCCATGGTTATCATGGCAAGCGTATCCCAGGTTCAATTGGTCAGTGTGCCACACCGGGAAGAGTCTGGAAGAACAAAAAGATGCCAGGTCAGACCGGAAACACAAAAAGAACCATCAAGAACCTCGAGATCGTTCAGATCGATGCCGAGAAGAATCTTCTGGTTATCAAAGGCGCCGTACCCGGTGCTAAAAACGGCTACCTCATGGTGAGGAAGCAGATTCGCAGCGGAGGTGAGAGCTGATGGCAGAAGCCAGAATTTACACCATGAAGGGTGAAGAGGTTGGCGCTGTAAAGCTCCCCGATGAACTCTTTGCTATGGGTGTTTCCACTCATGTACTCTGGGAAGTCGTTCGTGCAGAGCAGACGAACAAGCGTCAGGGTAACGCCAGTGCTCTTACCAGAGCAGAAGTAACAGGCAGTGGAAGAAAACCCTGGAGACAGAAGGGTACAGGCCATGCCCGTGCCGGTTCTTTCAAGAGCCCGATCTGGCGCAGTGGTGGTGTAGCCCACGGTCCGAAGCTTAGATCATTCAATATCAAGATCAACCGCAAGGTTCGTCGCAAGGCTTTGGCAGGGATTCTTAGCGAAAGACTGTCTGAGGGAAATCTCAGGATCATTCGCGATCTCTCAGTTGACGGAAAGACAAGTGAAGTAAGAGAAATGCTGGGCGGAAACGGGCTCACCGGCAAGAAGGCTGTGATCCTTACAAACGGTGACAACCTTGTGGCCAGAGCCACCGGCAACATCCCCGGAGTATTTGCAGTGGCAGCAAGTCATGTACCGGTTACCACCCTTGTTAACTCAGAGGTGATACTGGTTGCAGAGAATGCTCTGGAGCAGCTGAAGGCGAGGGTGAACTAAATGGACCCACGTCAAATTATTCTTGAACCAATCGTAACTGAAAAGTCAACAATTGCCCGTGAGTTGTACAACAAGTACAGCTTCAGAGTGATTCCCAGTGCTACAAAGCCTCAGATCGCAAACGCAATTGAAAAGATCTTTGAAGTTACGGTATTAAAGGTTCACACAATCAACATGGACGGTAAAGTCAAAAGACTTGGCCGGAACCTTGGTCGCAGATCTGCCTGGAAAAAGGCAATCGTCACACTCGCTGAGGGTGACTCTGTAGACTTCTTTGAGGGGGTGTAATCATGGGACTCAAGAGATGGAAACCCATGACTCCCGGTACCCGTTTCAAGGTTTCTCCTGATTTCGCAGAGATCACCAGAGACCATGGAGAGAAGTCACTGATGACTCCTCTCAAGAAGACTTCCGGCAGGAACAGTAACGGCCGCATCACCGCTAGACATCGTGGTGGTGGCCACAAGAAGATGTATCGTCACATCGATTTCAAGCGCAACAAGATCGGTATTCCCGGAAGAGTTGCCACCATTGAATACGATCCAAACCGTTCAG
>JAGLQD010000173.1 GCA_023136985.1 Candidatus Sabulitectum sp.
CAAAATAATACATTGCAGCTGAATTAAATCCAAACACACCTGGCCCAAGCTCGACAATATTTGCGTAAATCTCCAGAATTCTGTTCTTTGACAACCAGCGCTCAAGCCGCCATGTAAGAAAAACCTCCTGTAACTTTCTTGAAAGTGTTTTTTCTCTGCCCAGAAACAAATTTTTTGCAAGCTGCATGGTAATTGTAGATCCGCCTCTCACGAATCGACCTTGTGCAATATTGGCTCTGATCGAATTCCGTATATGGTATTCACTAAAGCCATTATGTCGTCGGAATGAAGCATCTTCAGCACATCGAAGCAGTGGTTCAAAACTGGATGGAAGAGAATCAAAGAAAATAAAATCAGGATTAGTAAGAGTATCGAGACCTATGCGGGCACGGTTACCCCAGGAGTCACGCATCAGACAGTCCGCACCGGTGTAGTCTCGGATCCTTCCAAATGTTATGGGGCTGTAACCCACAGTCAGCCTTGATGGGTCAACATCGATCTCAATATCACTGCTGTCCGGATAATCCCAGTCCAGCACAAGTTCTGCAAACAGAGACAATTCTCCTCCGAGAGAAAGACCTCTCAGATTCCCAAGAAGCTCCTGAGGTATGGAAGCAGTAATGGCTTCCCCGGAAATAGCATTGCCGGACAGAACAAGAGTCAGCTTTCGCCGTTCTCCCCAGGAAAAGGCCAGATTGAAATCCAGCTCCAGCTCATTTGCGCAAACAGTGCCGGTATCAATCACCAGAAGGGTTGATTCCGGAACAACAAAACCCCTGCATGACAAAACTGCATCCAGAAAAAACGTATCCGGAGCAACTGCAACGCTCCATATGGAAAGACTGTCGAATTGTAGGTCTGATGCAAAGAATATGGTATCGTTCCCTGATAAACTTACAGACAGGGATCCCGCAGGAACAGCAGCCATAACCGCACCTGAAGAAAGGCTGTCCATAAAGGCCATTGCCGGGTCTGCAACCTGGGAGAAATCCATTCTGAAACTTGCAAAAGGCCTGCCTTCCTGCAACCTGTACGCAAAAGAGGCTGAAGCAAGTTCGCCGTCGAGTTCCGTTATCTGACCTGATATCCTTGGTTCCGGGTCAAGAACACCTGAACAATTACCCGAAATGGAGTGTCCGCTTGCCATTGGCGGTATTGCTTCCTCTATTCCCGGAATGCTTGAGCAATCAATGAACGCAACTGAAATACTGTGATGGGAACGGTTTATAAAAACCTCACCCCAGTCTCCTGCAGCATGTCCCATATCTGTTCCATCCAGGCGGGTTACGGAGAACTCTGTGCTGTACAGTGGAATGAACCCATCAACAATTGAGATCACCGGCAGGTCAGAACGTTCTGCTACAGACCCCGGAGAACTGTTCGAAGAGCCAACCTGTACAACTACGCCTTGAAGAACCACCTGCAGGGGAACAGGCCGGAAGATACTTCCCCCTATAAGAACAAAAGCTTTTCCAGCGGAAATACCGATTCCCGGCATCTGAAGATTCCTGACCATGATGGCATCCAGGCCAAATTCAATACCGTCAAAAGTGCAACTCCGGTCAAATTCAAGAAGTTTGTTCTTTACTGCAGCAGAGGCAAGCACCGGCAGAAGAAAGACCAGTATGAAAAGAATAACAAATACAGCGATCAACCTTTTAAGTGAGATTGATTGCCTGTCAATTCTTTTCACCGGCAGGCCAGAGCCTCTTCTATCTCCTGCAGAATTGCTTCAGTGGCCCGGGCAGGATCAGCAGCCGCAGTGATGGGCCTTCCAACAACAAGAGAGGTTGCGCCGGCTCTGATTGCGTCAAAAGGGGTCATAATTCTCTTCTGATCACCGGCAGCAGAACCTGCAGGACGAACTCCCGGGGTTATGATCAGGAAGTTATCACCTGCTATTTCCCGTACTGTGGAAGCCTCAAGAGGAGAACAGACCACACCGTGAAGTCCGGACTCCCTGGCAGCGCCTGCAAGAGACGCAACTGCTTCCAGAGGATTGAACTTTGAACCAAGAAGCATAAGATCACTTTTGTCCATACTGGTAAGAACAGTTACTGCTATTATTTTTGTTCTGCCTGTACAAGCTGCAGCGGCAGCTTCCATCATTGCAATTCCACCTGAAGCATGAATATTTATCACATCGGGCTCAAGCAGGCATGCGGATCTGACGGCACCTGCAACGGTAAACGGAATGTCATGAAACTTAAGATCAAGAAACACGGAGAATCCTGCATCTTTGATCTCCTTAACTATAGACGGACCCTCTTTAACGAACAACTCAAGGCCGATCTTCACTCCCACAGGAAGCCCTCTGAGAGGCTTCAGCATTTTCATTGCACTGGTGCCGCAATCGCTCGTAAGAGCCACATAGATTCGAACATCACTCATTTCCTACCACCTTTAAAGACACCTGAGCAGTGCCGGTATCAAGCATGTCCAGAGCTGCTGCCGCACCTCTGGACAGATCAACAATTCGTCCTGAGATAAAAGGGCCTCTATCAGTTACCCTTACTGTCACAGTTCTGTTATTTCCTGTATTGGTCACCAGAAGGATCGTACCGAAAGGAAGTGTTCTGTGGGCACAGGTCAACCCGTTCATGTCATAGGTCTCTCCATTCGCAGTCTTTCTGCCGTGGAAAGGTATGCCATACCATGAGGCGGTTCCCCTCAATTCAAGGCCGTTGATAACAGCTGTGCCCCCGGAGACCCCATGGTTCAGATACACAGGAGAAGAGACCAGAACACATCCCTGCAACAGCAGAAGAGAAGCAAAAACAACCCTTTTCATTCACCTGCCAATTTCTTCATTTCATCCATGAGTTCCGCTGCTGCAAAAGGTCTCCTCATAAGGCGGGTTCCCACCTGAACCATTGAGGCTCCTGCTGCAAGAAGCTGAAGCACATCTTCTCCTGTGGAAACACCACCGGAACTGATTACAGGTACAGAAACCGCATTGGCCACCTGCCATACCCTGGCCACAACCAGTGGCAGCAGAGCAGGCGAGGTATAGCCTGCAACTTTTCTCTTGATCACCGAC
>JAGLQD010000174.1 GCA_023136985.1 Candidatus Sabulitectum sp.
GACTTACCGGTTTTCCAGTCAATATGCATTCCAAGAAAAGTGTTACACACGGTAACTGCAGATGCTCCGCCTTCCACCGCAGCCCTTGCGGAAAGCACCATATCCCCTCCGTTAGGAGTCAATTTAACGGAAAAAGGTCGATCTGTTACGCGGGAGACTCCTTCGGAAACCCTAAGAACAACTTCAGGGTCCACACCGAAAGCTGCTCCGCCTTCTGCAACATTAGGACAGGAAACATTGATCTCGTAGCCAATATGGGCGGAAGAATCTTCAAGAATACTCACCACATCCGCAAACTCTTCCACTGATTCCCCTGCAACATTTATAAGAAGAGGACATGGCAGCCCTGACGCCACTGGAAGTATATGCTTAAGAACATGGTGAACTCCGGGGTTAGCAAGCCCGATGGAGTTCAGAAGCCCAAACGGTGTTTCCAGAAGTCTTGGAGGGGGATTGCCAGCTCTGGGCTTAAAGGATACAGCCTTTGTAACCACTGCACCAACTCCGGCGAGGCACTGAAGGTCAAGAAGCTCTTCTCCGAAACCCGCAGTTCCAGATGCAAGCATTATTGGTGAATCAAGCTCCAGACCCCAGAAATTTCGAGACACTGCCGGTGGAAAACTCATAAACCTGCCTCCTTCCACCTTTTCCAGTCTATCTCAGTACCGTGAAACACAGGACCCTCAGTACAGCACTTCCTGTACCCGCCTTCCAGCATGGGAATTGAACAACCGTCGCAGACTCCCCAGCCACAACCCATACGACTCTCTGTGGAGATCTGAACCTTGCCTTGATGCTTTTCAGGAATAATGCTCCACACGGCCTCCATCATTGCTACAGGACCACAGACTGCAATTACATCAGCTTCAGCAAGAAATTTCTCGGAGAGAAGAGAGGTAACCAGGCCCTTTTCTCCCAAGGATCCGTCTTCAGTAACAACATGACACGCTCCGAATGGAATCACTCTCTCCTGGCCTGATGCTCCGATCAGCACTTCCGCAGAATTAACGGAATCGATCAGAAACTGGAAACCTGCAGCACCGAGTCCTCCACCGATAAGAAGACAATTTGACCCCTGGTGGATCTTCCAGCCATTACCAAGAGGACCAAGAACCCTTGCAGTGTCCCCGGGCTGCATCCTGGCCAGTAGCTCTGTTCCCCTGCCTATAACATCAAACAGCAGTTCAAATCCGCTGTGAGTAAGACGGTTAATGGTGATTGGTCTTCTGGTAACCGGAAAAACATCAGCGGAAGGCTCTATCTGAACAAATTGCCCCGGCGCGGCCACTGAAGAAATACCGGAACATTCGAATACAACTTTCACAACTCCCGGGAGCACCTGTTCAATGTGAGTCACCAGGCAATCAAGATCCTGTACGGTACTCAATACTTACTCCTCTCCTTCGCCGGGGTCTTCTTCCTCTTCAAGTCCAACTGCACGCCTCAGCGCAGCCTCAATACCCTGGGGAGTCTCTGGAAAATCATCAGTAAGCTCCCTGAGGTATCTGTTAACAGTGCTGCCATCCATCCTTGCGGCTTCCGCTGCAACAAAGGCAGCCCACAAAGCCTCTACCCTTACTTCATATCCGAATGGAGATTCAAGAAGAGCGTCAAGACTTATCCATGCAGACTCCCAGTTTTGAAGCTCGATATTCACCCAGGCACTCTCAAGTACAGCAGAAGGTCTGTAAGCAGCGTATGGCCCTGGTGGAAGCCCCAGCCGCTCTTCTATCATTCCCGCCAGATCACTCCGGGGTAC
>JAGLQD010000175.1 GCA_023136985.1 Candidatus Sabulitectum sp.
CCTTCAGATTCAATCCCGCCACTGGCGAACTGATGGTCGCAAGAACTCTCAGAGTTAGAATCGACTTCTCAGGATCAGTGGATGCTATTGCTTATTCTTCCACTGAAACAGTAAGAAACAGTGCAGAAAGAATGCTCATCAACTACGACATGGTTGATGCTGCCGCTTCTACACCCACTGACGCAGAAGCTGCTGACTATGTATTTGTTACTATAGACGCCAACCTCAGTGCCATTATGCCTCTGGTAGAATTCTATCAGGGTATTGGTTATGAGGTTGCTGTTGAATCATTCGCAAGCTCCGCATCCACAAGCGCTATTAAAGCTGCAATTGCTGATCACTATGACACAAGCATGACCCGCTTTGCTCTTATAGCTGGCGATCACGCCGCTCTTCCAAGTTACAACTACGGTTCTTTCGTAGGGGATTACTGGTATGCCTGCCTTGTGGGCACCGACCTTACACCTGAAGTTGCAGTTGGTCGTCTTACAGGTAACGCAGCGCAGATCACAACACAGGTCAGCAAGATCATCGACGGTTACTACCAGTACTCCTTCTCTGACTCCAACACCACAGGCATCATTCCAAGCACTTCCGTTCTTGCTGCTCACGCTGAGCAATACCCCGGCAAGTATACCCAGTGCTGCAATGAAATCGCCGACTCTACATACGCAATTAATATGACCTTTTGGAAGATCTTCCCTCCTGAGGGCGGAACAAATGCAATGGTCTCAGACTGGGTTAACTCCGGCGTGGGTTCTGTTGGGTACAGAGGTCACGGCAGCACGACAGCATGGGTCTGGAGCGCTCCTGGAACATGGTCTAAAACCAACATTCAGGCACTTACCAACACCTTCATGCCTCCTTTCTGGAACATTGACTGTCTTAACGGAGAGTACCAGACATCCACAGAGTGCCTTGCAGAAAGCTTTGCATGGGACGATCACGGTGCCAGCGGCAACCTCTCTGCCAACGACCCTTCATATACCGTACCGAACCATGACTACATGAAGCTGATCTATCAGGGTCTTTACAACAACGGCTCATATCATGTTGCTGAAACCATTAATGAAGCAGCTGTGTATATCATCGGCTTGCACGGTTCAATTGGTGAAACCAACGCCAAGATGTACATCTGGTTCGGTGACCCTGCCATGGAGATCTTCACCAATGACACAGCCAACCCCACGAATCTTGCCATTGCCTGCAACCCCGGTATGGTTAACCCCGGTTCACAGACAATCACAATGACTGTTACAAGTGCCGGTTCCCCGGTCAGTGGAGCAACTGTAGCACTTTCAGACGGTATTGATGGTGTAAGCACCATTACCTTCTTTGAAACTGCAACAACAAACAGCAGTGGAGTTGCTTCCTTCTCTGTTAATGTCCCTGCCAGCAGCACCAAGCTCTACACTGGCGCAAGACTTCACAACTACGGTCCTGTTTCCGCTCAGATTGATGTCTACCCACTGGCAACAGATGACTCTTTCGAAGGAATAGAGACCTTTACACTAGGCGTTGCCGTTTCCTCCAACCCCATCACAGGCACCGCTGCTCTTAACTTCTCCACACCGGCTGCCGGTCATGCCACCGTTCAGGTGTTTGACCTCTCAGGCCGTACTGTGGATACACTGGTTAACGAAGAAGTAGCTGCCGGTAACCACTCCGTAAGCTGGACACCTGGAAACATCTCCAGTGGTGTTTACTTCGTACGCCTTACAACCACAGCAGGCACCGTTTCCACCCAGGCAATGGTTCTTCGCTAAGGGTAAAGTTACAGATACCGAAAGGGGGCAGCAAACGCTGCCCCCTTTTTTGTCCGCTTCCCTTCTGGAAAACAAATTTGATTTGAAACTGCAGCACTTGCCCCTGTCATTGGCATCGATTCCTTGCGTAAAGTATCATCGCAGTGACAAATGTATTAAATTTGTGAGTAAGGAGACCTGAAATGAACACCATTGATGAAACCAGATGGCAACAAAGATTCGATCATTTCGCCAGGGCGTTAACTCAATTAAAGCTTGCCTGCGGTAAAAAAGAATTCTCGGTTCTGGAGCGAGCCGGGCTGATTCAGATTTTTGGATATACTTTTGAACTCTCATGGAAAACTTTAAAAGATCTGCTATTGTATGAGGGTTATGACTTGAAAAGCCCACGACAGGTTATTCGAAAGAGCTTTGAACTTGCATTTGTAAGCGAAGAAAATTGCGAGTTATTTCTTAATGCCCTGCTCAAGCGAAACCTCCTCAGCCATACTTATGAAGAAGAAACAGCTCTCGAAGCAGAACGGTTGATCACAAACTATTATTACCCGTTGTTGACTGCTATACACAATCAGCTGGAACAAAGACTGCATGAAAACTGACAGGTTAAACAGCAGGTACAAAGACATCATAATCAACATATTAGCCGCCAACCCGCGAGTTGAACAGATTGTACTGTTCGGTTCCCGAGCTATCAATACATTCACTCCCACTTCCGATATCGATCTTGCTCTGTTTGGAGATGAGTTAACTTTATCAGATCAGGCAAATCTAGTTGATCAAATTCATCATTCAGTTGTTCCATTTGAAGTTGACCTGCTGCGATACAGCTCTGTTTCAAACAGAGAACTTCTGGAACACATCATCAGAGATGGTGTGGTGTGGTATTCAAAAATTGATTCACTTCATAGAACACAGCAATAACTCTGATGGATTAACATTGAAATCATGCCCTTGACTTGCACAATTTCAATCAGGTGACTGGATATTACGGTGCTTCCTGAGCTCTTCTTTCCATCAGTATTTCTCGTCCAAGATATAATTTAACAAGACTCTGGTAGGGAATATCCTTTTTGTGTGCAAGAACTTTCAACTGCTCAATCATGTATTCAGGAAGACGAATTGAGATTGATTTTGTTGTGGGCTTAAGATTCGGGAAGACTCCGTGATCAGGAGAGTTGATGTTCATGTAATCTAAAGGAGAGTTTTTTGACCAGAACTCTCTTTCCTGGTCCTCGTTATCAAACAAGGGTATTGTCTTATGAGTGTTTTTCATAATACTTTCTCTCTTTTCTGCTCATATCCCGTGCGGAGATGATTCTAATTTGTTTTCCGCGAACGGTGTAAATAATAGTTAATTGTCGATAGGAATCGGTTTTGCCAAAAGCACTGTATCTAATCTCAGTCTGTGAATGCTTGTGATCGCTTACAATAATTAATGGTTGATTAAAGAAAATCTCTTCACATTCTCCGTTAGAGACATTGTGTTTCAATAAATTCTTTTTACTATTCCCATCATTCCATTCAAAACCCGTAATATCCGCTTGAAGTCTTTTCATGCTCTTATTGTATATATATGCCATATACATGCCAAGTCGAAGATCTTGCTCAGTTTCAAACAGGGAACTGCTTAAACACATCATCAGAGATGGTGTGGTGTGGTATTCATGAATTAGTTCGCGACAACACAGCAATAACTCTGATGGATTAACATTGAAATCATGCCCTTGACTTGCACGATTTCAATGTTATTTTCAACACATGATAAAAAGAAAAAAACTTTTAGACAAACTTTTATTCAGTATTAGAGTGAATCCTGTGACGGCTCTCCTTGGTCCCAGGCAATGTGGTAAAACCACCATAGCCCAATCCGTTCATCAAGTTCAACCTGTAAACCATTTTGATCTTGAAAATCCAATTGACCGGGCTGCTCTCAAAAATCCGATCATGGTTCTTGGCGACTTATGCGGTTTGGTTGTTCTTGATGAAATACACCGAATGCCTGAACTCTATGAGATTCTTCGTGTTCTGGTAGACGATCAATCATGCAAAGCGAAGTTTCTAGTTCTTGGAAGCTCATCTCCGCAAATAGTAAGAGAGGTCTCAGAAACTCTCGCTGGAAGAATTGGTTTTGTGGATATGTCCGGCTTTAACCTTCAGGAAGTCTCCGACGACTCTTGGAGAGATCTCTGGTTGAGGGGTGGTTTTCCTCGTTCCTTCCTTGCGGAAAGCCAAATAGCCAGTATACGCTGGAGAGAAGACTTCACAAGAACATTTCTTGAACGGGATATTCCACTTCTGGGCTTTCGAATTCCGCCAGAGGCAATGAGGAAATTCTGGACCATGCTTGCTCATTATCACGGTCAGAAATGGAATGCTGCTGAATTCTCCAGATCTCTTGGAGAAAGAGAAAAAACTGCAGCAGCTTACCTGGATATTCTTTGTGGCACCTTCATGGTTAGAAAGCTGCAGCCATGGTATGTGAACATGAAGAAAAGACAGGTGCGTTCTCCCAAAGTGTTTATCAGAGATTCCGGAATTTTACATTCTCTTCTCTCAATTCAATCATCCAGAGAACTTCTCAGTCATATAAAAGCAGGAGCCTCATGGGAGGGCTTTGCTCTGGAACAAGTTCTCTCCCTGACCGGAGACAGAAAGGCCTGGTTCTGGGGAACACATTCCGGAGCCGAAATTGACCTGCTTATTGACCCTGAGGGCATCAATCTGGGATTTGAGTTCAAGCTTACAGAAAACGTTCGCACAACAAAATCCATGAGAATTGCACTAGAAGATCTGGGACTGAGTAAACTTTACCTGGTACACCCCGGGGAAAGAACATTCAGGCTTGATGAAAAAATCACAGCATTAGGTATCTCTGATCTTGTTTCAGAGCTTGCTCCTTACACCCCTTGACCTTCAGTGGGTTACAGTGGCATATTCGCAGGCTGCTTGCCCCTTCTACAGAGTGGGGGACAACGCGACACTATTAATTGTCGCCGGCCCGGAAGCAGGGCGCTGTTGCGTCGGATCGTTGAATACGATTCTTTAGAAACTGTTCAGTCAGTCTCTTTCCGGGTCCGGTGTTTGTTACACACCAGCAGGGCCGGAAGGAGGCTTTGTTAATTGCGTAAATACGAGACCGTACTGATCTGGAATGCCAGTCTTTCTGAAGCGGAGCTTAAGAAAGAAACAGGCAATGTGCAGGAGATCGTCACAAACGGTGGAGGAGAACTCACAGGTTTTGACGACTGGGGTCGCCGTCAGCTGGCGTACCTTATCAACAAAGAAAGCGAAGGTGTTTACCACTTCGTTCACTGGAATGGCGATACAGAAGTTAAGCTGGCCATCGACAAGGTGCTCAGAATCAACGACAAGTGTCTCCGTCACCTGACCCTTAAGGATGATCGCGACGTTATGGGAAAATCGACTTCCTATGACGATTCTCCAGCATTTGACCAGGGAGAGTAACCGTGGACATCCGCATGCCCACCATCAACAAAGTTCTTATTTCAGGTAATCTTACTGGAGACCCCAGAACCAGAATTCTTGAAAATGGAACCCATGTTGCCAGTTTCGGCGTTGCCAGCAACAAACGGTACCGTGGAAACGATGGAGAATGGCACGAAAAACCGTGTTTCGTTGAGGTTGTTACCTGGAGGCAGCTGGCGGAAAGAGTCGGCAGCAAGCTTCACAAGGGAAGCCCTGTAATGATCGAGGGGGAACTTCAATTTTCTCAGTGGAATGCACAGGATGGATCAAAGCGCAGTCGTGTAGAAATTCTTGCCCGAAGTGTCCAGATGCTGGAAAAAACCGGTGATTACGGTCCAAGCCCTTCCCAGGGAGGCGGCTCAGATGAACCCCCTCGCAAGGAAGAACCGGCTGGACCTGACTACGCCGATGATATTCCATTTTAGGATCAGGAGTATCCTGTGAGCTCTCAAAGAGATCTGCCCGGATTGAACTATGCTGTTATCATCGGTGTTATTAAACGCCGTAAAAGCCTCAACATGACCCGCTCCGGCCTCCCGGTGCTGCACATGCTTATAGAGAACATTGTAGACTCTTATCCAGGCAGCCTGGATTCCATAGTAGCAGACATTGAAGTCGATGTGTGGGGAAAGCTGGCAACAGCTCTGGACGGCAAGCTTCAAGAGGGGGACGCAGTTCTGGTTGAAGGCAGACTGGCACACAAAAAAACAGAAGACAGAGCCGGGGGAGAACACTTTAAAACACTTCTAAGAGCCCGCCGGATTGAAATTATGGAAAAAAAAGAAAGGAAGGCATAAATGCCTATCCGTGGTAAAAGAAAAGGAATGAAGATCACCAGGAAGAAGAAATGCCGTTTCTGCATGAATCCTGATATGGAGATCACCTACAAGAACGAGAAGATGGTTCAGCGCTACATCAGTGACAGAGGTAAAATTGTTGCCAAGCGTGTAAGCGGTAACTGTGCAAGACACCAGAGAATGGTTGCCAAAGAGCTGAAGATCGCAAGGTTCCTTGCTCTGGCACCATACCTGAGAGAGCATTACAGGTAGAGAAAGTTGAGAACACAGATTCAGACAAAAAGAAAAAGACCCAGACAGATCCTGCTTGGCGGGTTGTCCCTGATAACAGGGTTCCCGTTCCTGGCCGCGGGAGTTTCAGCTGCGCTGTTGAATGGCAGACTCAGCAGAGGGCTTCCTATTGCTGCTGTCATTGTCTTTTTGTCCTGGTATCTCGCAGGTTTTCAGGGGGCGGCAATTACAACGGTTTGCGCAGCGGTGGCGGCTATCTCTGCAAGATCCGGTTACTCTCTGCTTAAAACCCTGTACATATCTTCCGGGCTTGCGCTGGTCACTGGTGGGCTACTTTCCCTGGGATTTCCGGGGTTCATGAACATTGGAGAGGCGGAGCTTACGCCACTCAGAGAGGTTTACCTTTCTGCGGGTCTGGAAACTGATACCATTGACGCTGTGTTCGCACTGATTACTTACTACTCACCGGGTATCGGTGCTGCTCACATCGTACTTGGTTCCATTGTCTCACT
>JAGLQD010000176.1 GCA_023136985.1 Candidatus Sabulitectum sp.
GACTTGGGTCGGCGGCTATCTATCTCGGGTGGATACTTGTTCTTCCGAATTCCTTTTCCATGTACGTATTCAATGCGGTGGCAGTACCTCTCTGCCTTACTTCAGTTGTTTCGATCCTGGCTATTTTCTTTATTCGTTCAAGAGAGAAAACTCACCAGGAATTGCTCAGCACTCTTACCGAGATAAAGAATCTGTACGAAGAACTGTCTCTGGATGAGAACATAGGAATCCTCATTTTGCAGAAAAACAGGATCGTGCATGTAAACCGGTCTCTTCTGAGCAAATTCGGTTTCAATCGATTTGATGAATACAACAGTGATCTTTTCCAGATGGTTGACAGCAGTACCAGAGCCCGAATTAAGAACTTTCTGGAAAGGGATTTTTCCGGGTCTTCCGGTGAAGCCGTCCCCATTGAAATTACAATTGGCAACCGCTCTCTGCATTTTCTTGTCCATGCAAGAAAGCATTTCTACAGGGGTGCTGACTCCATGTTGGTTATTTCAGTTGATATTACAAAACTGGTCACCGCTGAAAGAACACTTCAGAGCAAACTTGATCAGCTTCAGCTGACACTTGAAGCCTCCGGCGCAGTAAGCTGGAGCGCTTCAGTGGAGGAAGACAGACTTACAGCAGATAAAGAGTTCTTTCAACTTCTTTCCTACGCTCCACCTGAAGAGCCTCCTCGTTTTTCACACTGGCTTCTTGAATTGTCAATGTCTGATCATATGAGAAGTAACATGAAATTACTCTCTACCGGTGAGATCGAAAGCATTTTCGGAGAGATCAGTTATCAGCGTGATGATTTTTCAACCAGATGGTTCAATATTGGAGCTATTGCCGGCCACGGAACCGGGCTGATCTCTGGAATAATCTTTGATACTACTGCTATCAAGGAAAAAGAACTCTCCTCAATGCAAGAAGCAATTGAGAATATCCAGGCCCAGAAAATGGAAGCTATCGGTCGCCTGGCAGGTGGTGTAGCCCATGATTTTAACAACCTGCTGCATATCATACTGGGGTACTGCGACATACTGGAGAGGGTATCAGATCATGATCCTGTGATAAAAGATGTTTCAGAACCCATAGTCGAGTCTGCTGAGAAAGGCAGAGAGCTTGTAAGACAGCTTTTGCTTTTCAGCCGCGAGAAGAAACCATTGCTGCAGGCTGTGAATCTGATAAAGCTGGCCAGTAGCTTTGAGAAACTGTTATCGAGGATCATGGAGCAGAACATAACGGTCTTTACAGAGATCCATTGTGACAGTGCCTGGATCTTCGGCGACCCGGGTCATGTAGAACAGGTTCTTATGAATCTGTGTGTAAATGCCAGGGATGCAATGGAAAACGGAGGAGCGATCAGAGTCGTACTTGATAAGGTATCTGTTACATCTCCTTTGGAAGCTACCAGTGGACATGTTAAACCGGGCAACTACATCTCTATGACTGTAATTGATAATGGTCCGGGAATCCCTGAATCAGATCACAAAAATATATTTGAACCGTTCTTCACAACAAAACCTGCTGAAAAAGGCACCGGCATGGGACTCGCAACTGTTATAGGCATAGTCAGAGAGCATTCGGGATACATAAATGTCAGAAACAGAGAAAATGAAGGCGTTGAGATCAAGATCCTCTTCCCCGAGCTTAAAGTTGATAGATCAAGTGATGTACATTTACAGGTTGAAGAGACGGAGAGCTTGAACGGTTCTGAAAATGAGAGATCATTTCGTTCGATCTGCATCCTTCTTGCAGAGGATGACAAAAGTGTAATGAACTTGACTGTTGAGGGGTTGGGAACCGCAGGGATCAGAGCTCTTCGTGCGGTGAATGGAAAAGAAGCAGTTGAAGTCTTCAAAAAGAAAAGAAATGAAATCGAAATGCTTGTTTTTGATGTTATGATGCCGGAAATGAGTGGACCTGCCGCTTACAGAGAGATCCTTTCCCTTCGCAGCAGTATTCCTGTGGTGTTCACAACAGGGTATGCCGGAGACAGGCTTGCAAGAATTGAAGGAACCCACGAAGTATTGAACAAACCATACGCAGTGAAAGATCTCATTGCGATCATTTACAGAATGACAGATGAAATGGAAGAACATGGCGATCAAGAATGACATGGATGATCTTTCCCTTCTGGGAAACTCTGCTGCTGAATTCAACGGGCTTGAAGCATTTCCTAATCTCAATCCTGAACGTGACTACACGGTAACTCTCTCTACAGATGAATTCACATGTGTATGCCCTAAAACAGGCCAGCCTGACTTTGCGGAAATAGTCATAAGTTATGTTCCAGATCTGAAAATTGTTGAATCGAAATCACTGAAACTCTACTTCCTTTCTTACAGGAACAGGGGTGTTTTTCACGAACATGTAACAAACATGATCCTTGATGATGTGATTGAAGCCATTCATCCCCGACAGTGCCATGTGCAGGCTGATTTCGGAATCAGAGGCGGCATCTCAATAACCGTCGAGGCAGAATACAATAAAGAATAGAATTCCGTTTTTCACTGGTGAGATTGGTTATTGACTTGGTAATTATTCCGCCTGATCAAGCTCTTTCCAGGCAACAACAGCATACGCATTATGATTATGTATGCTTTCGTGGTTATGTGCAGTGACTGTAAACTGCGTAATTCTCGGATCTTTCATGAGTTTCTCTGCCACATTGCGAACCATGTCTTCAACAAACACCGGATTATTGTACGCCTGTTCTGTTACAAACTTCTCATCCGGTCGCTTGAGGATTGTGTAGAGTGGCGCAGAGGCCGAAGTCTCGGCTATCTCAACAAGTTCTTCGATCCACATCATAACGAAAGTACCGTCCTCTGCTTTTCTTGTTCTTACATCCATAGTAATGTAGCCCCGCTGATTGTGAGCACCGGCATCGCTGATCTCACGACTGCACGGACAGAGCGTGCTGACTGGAACGGTCACTGTGAGGATAAAGTCTTCCCGGTCTCTGTGTGATTCACCGGTAAAAGCACACGAATAGCTCATTTTAGCTGTGGCTCCACTGACTGGAGCGCTTCTTGTTAGAAAGTAGGGGAATTCTATTCTGATTCTTGCAGACTCCGCCTCAAGAGATTTTTTAAGTTTCTCTAGAACAAGAGGAATAGTGCTACCTGTAAATCTGCATCCTGAAGAGGTCAAAACTTCGAGAAACCTGCTCATGTGAGTACCCTTGAAGTGATGCGGAAGACTGACAGACATGGAAATATCAGCTACTGTTGTCTGTTCTCTTTCCTCACGATCGAGAATGGTAATAGGGTACTTCAGATCACTGATCCCTGCTTCTCTCAAAGGAATATTCCGGTGATCTGCAGAGCTCTGAATATCTTTCATCCAGAGTACCTGCATCCGGTGGATGTGGTTTCTTTGATCTCGATCATGGTCAATTCCGGGAGCTTGGGTTTGATCCTTTCCCATAACCATATTGCAATTCTCTCGCTTGTTGGATTCTCAAGCCCAGTGATGTCGTTGAGGTAGCTATGATCCAGCATATCTATTACCGGAGCGCAGATGCTCTTTATTTCACCATAATCCCGTACCCACCCGGTATCCACTCCTACAGGGCCTTCCAGGTACACAAGCACAGCGAATGTGTGTCCGTGAAGGTTTCCGCACCTGTGCCCTCGGGGTAGACAGGGAAGCCTGTGAGCTGCATCAAATTTGAATTCTCTATATATCTCCATATTATCTCCTATGGCATTCCAGTAAACCTGTGGGTTTGAACACTGAGCCTCCACAGTGGATTCTTCAGACAGTATTGAATAGAAGCCTTCATATTTTCTTTGTAGTTCCTGTCAAATCGTGGCTGAATCCAGAAATTATTGAAATCAAGCTTCTCAAACATCCCCGGATCCAGATCTTCCTGCGGCCATACGATCTTGATCTCATCTCCGCTTTTCTGAACAGGAATCTCGTTTTTTTTCGGGCTTACGCATATCCAGTCTATTTTTTCTTCTCCTGCTCCTTCCCCGGGAACAGCAATAGTTCCATTTGTTTCAAGCAGAACTCTAAAACCTCTCCTGTGAAATTCTTGAAGAAGAGGCAGATCAAGCTGTAACAGAGGTTCTCCCCCTGTACAAAGCACACTAAGTGAAGTTTCTGAGATCCATTTACCCTCCACCGCTTCTGCAAGTTCTATTGCAGTATAGAACACCCCGCCGCCTGAGCCATCCATACCTGTAAAATCAGTATCACAAAAATCACAACTGAGATTGCAACCCTCAAATCGAAGAAGTACCACAGCTGTACCAGCCAGGGCGCCTTCCCCCTGAAGTGTCAGGATCATTTCCTTTACTCTGTAGCTACTTTTCATGGATTGTTTTCCTGTACACAGCAGGGTCTGAAAGCCCGTTTGCTCTGAATCCTTCAAGCCTCAGAATACAGGCATCACAAACACCGCAGCTCTCTCCTGACAAACTGGGCTGATAACAGCTTATCGTCATTCCGTAGTCAACTCCCAACTTGATTCCCGTTCTTATTATTTCAGCTTTTGTCATGCGAATAA
>JAGLQD010000177.1 GCA_023136985.1 Candidatus Sabulitectum sp.
CCACCGGAGGAGGCGCACCATATACCGTTGTCCCCGTCAGAGGTCACATTGTAGATGTAGGAAATAGAAGTACTCAGTTCCCACTGAGGGGCTGCTGCCAGAAGGATGTAAAAAAGGATTTGCATACTGTCCTCTCAGAAAAGCCATGGGAAACGAATATGCCAGACCATCCAGGCAGCTTCCCATACAATGGAGCGGGACATCTTGGATGTCCCTGAATGTCTGTCAATAAAGACAATTGGTACCTCGGTCACGGAGCATCCAGCTTTGTACAACTTGTATGTAACCTCTATCTGAAACGAGTATCCATCAGATCTGATAGAGGAAAGATCGAGTTTTGCAAGGGCAGATCTCCGAAAAGCTTTAAAACCACCAGTTGCATCTTCAACAGGAAGACCGGTAATTATTTTTGAATACTTGTTGGCGAACCATGAAAGCATAAGGCGGTGCAGAGGCCAGTTTACCACATTTACACCGGTGATATATCTTGAACCAATTACAAAGTCGTGAGTGTCAAGTTCCTTCACAAGGGCTGGAACCGAGTCGGGAGAATGAGAAAAGTCAGCATCCATCTGTATGATGGGATCAAAATCGGCTCTTTCAAGTGCCCAGGAAAAACCTGCTACATATGCCTGCCCCAGCCCCTTCTTTTCGGGCCTGCTCAACAGATGAACCCGGCCGGTATCCTTAAATGACAGAACAGCATCACCTGTTCCATCAGGGCTTGAATCATCCACTACCAGAATGCTGGCCTCAATTGGAAGGTCAAGCAGTTTTGGGGTTATGCTTTTGATGTTTTCAAATTCATTGTAGGTAGGTATGATGATAAGTGGTTTACTCAAGCTCTCTGCCTCCATGTTTTCACAGTTTGTGGCAATATAATCCATTGCATATTGCCGGAGTACCATTTGCACTGCAGGAGCAAGTATGTTTCCGAATACACTCACAAAAAGGAACAAACATGAAAAAAGCAGTGCTATCTCTTGTCTTTGCAGCTTCCCTGGCCAGCGCATTCTCTGTACTGCCTACCCTTGGGTATTCCGCGTCTTCGGGTTTTATTTTTGGCGGATACCTGCTTTTCCCGTTCACGGATACAACAGGACAGTTTAGCATCAATACATACTATGGCACAGCTGGCGTGATAAAGTTCCAGCCCGGTATGGTCAAAAGATTTGACAACGGGTTGCTGGTATCCACCCTGGACTACCGCAAGGTGATTGAAAAAGAATTTTTTGGATGGGGTAATGCAACCGATCCTGACAGTTTCGCCTTAATGGATTTTGAGAAGGCGAACCTTGTTGTTGATTTTACCATACCAGCCGGAGATCGAGTGTTTTTCACCGGAGGACTTGATGCCAGGCATTCTACTGTTTTCAACAGAGAAGAAAGTGTTCTGTGGGGCAGACTTCCCGGGGATGTGTATTCCTCAACATGGACTGCCGGGCTCAGCGGAAGAATTGATTATGTGGTTCCGGCTCCGCTCAATGGAGATATTCTTTTTAGCACAGGAGGCTTCTTTCAATCTGGAGATGTCTTTTACAGCGGTGTAACAGGAAAGGTAAGAGGAACGGTAAGACCATGGGCTGGCGGAGAGATCGCACTGGGTGCCAGAGCGCACAGACAATTCAATATTGCGGATACTCCAGTTCCTTTTACTTCCGGTATAGGTCAGAATGAGAATTTCAGAGGCTACAATGACTACAGATTTACCGGTTCTGTATGGACCTTGTACCAGCTTGAAGTAAGAAATGATCTGGTTACTCTGGGAGATGTGGAAGCAGGTAAATCTCTCACGGTTGGAGTGACAGCTTTTGCTGAAGCAGGAGAGGCTGCTGAAGAATTTGAGGAACTCTCAATAAACGGATTACACACCGATTACGGCTGCGGGCTGAATATCAAACTGAATCCGTCTGCGCAAATGCGGATTGATGCTGCCTGGAGTAAAGAAGGAATGCTGGTACAGAGTGCCTTCGGACTCTCTTTTTAACTCAATTTTGCATAAACCACCACTGATTTGATACATTAGAACAATTATGTTTTTTATCTGTAACTGAAAGGTGGTGGAGTTTTGGCTGGTTCTTTACTCATTGCGATGGCTCTTTTTTCATGGGCCATGGATCCTGCTCCAGGGCCCAGCGTGCCCTTCTGGTGGGCTGCTTATCCAGAAGCAGGCAACACTGTTCTCGTTAACCCTGCTGGTTCAAGCTGGCTTACAGGTTCCAAACTCAGGATTGGTGCAATCTTCAGTGACAGTACTTTCGAACATTTCGACCGGTTCACGCTGGAAGACAAGTCAGGCGGCCTGGCTGGATGGTGGGAGGACGATCAGAGCCTCCGAAGGTTTACTACTTCCGGAGCGTATCAGCTTGGAAACTCTTTCTCGGCAGGCCTGGGATACACCTGGTATGACCCTACCATCAAGGATCACCCCCAAACGGGTGAGAAGTTCTTTACCCTTGGTCTAAACTGGAGACCGGATGACCACATTGGCCTGGGAGCCACTGCCCGTACATCCACAGGCGACATCGATGGCTGTTACATTGCAGGAGTTGCCTTCAGACCCCATGGAGATCAGCGGATCACTCTCACGGGAGATTACAGATTCGAGTCTGGAATGATTGACAGTCGCTGGTCTGCAGGAGTTGAGGTCAGAGCTGTTGATGGCTTGACATTCAGAGGTTCTTATGGCCAGAACGAAATGATTACCGCAGGTATCCAATTGGACTGGGGGAAGGCAGGTATTGCAGCAGGTTCCGATATTCATGACGGTAATTATCTTGGAACCACAACAGAACTGATCCTGAACGAACACCCTCAACCAAGCATTATACAACCTCTGCCGGATTTCTTAAGTTACAGCACAGACAATGGCGACGAACTGCCATCCAGGTCTTTTCTCGGCCCCAGGATACCTTCTTTTACCGCCCAGATGACGGCGATAGCAAGAGGAGCCAGCGATTCCAGGATCAAAGGGCTTCTTGTGGATTTTTCTGACTATTCGCTGAGCGGGGCTCAGGCGGAAGAGCTTAGAGCAATAATGGTAAACTATCGTTCCTCAGGTAAACCGGTATACGCCTACATGGAGTACACAGGAAACAGTTCTTACTACACCGCCACAGCAGCAAGAGCTATCTGCATGCACAAGGCAGGTCAGGTTTCCATAAGCGGCTTCAGCGGCTATACTTTTTTCCTTAGAGAATTCCTGGATAATCTTGGTGTTTACCCGGATCTGATGCACATCGGGGCATTCAAAAGTGCCAGCGATATGCTTACAGAGTACGAAATTTCAGATGCACAAATTGAAGCAACAACAGCCCTTCTTGAGACCTTTAAATCTGAACTGGTTCGTGGAGTAAGCGAAGGCAGAGGGCTGGAGCCAGCCCAGATGAGTGTTCTTTTCTCACAATCTCCATTTGCCGGAGAATCCATGGTTAGCATGGGTCTGGTGGATACTCTGCTTTACAGAGATCAGTTTGAAGAATTTGTTGAAGAGGAACTGGGATACTCTGTGGAGACCATGAGCCCTTCCTTCTATGCAAGCCTGCCTGAGGAATCATCCAACTGGGGATTCGAGCCGAAGATTGCAGTGGTGGTTGCAGACGGCAACATCATGCGCGGCGAGAGTGGTAGTTCACTACTTGGGCGCACCATGGGCAGCGAAACAGTTGTTGCCATGCTTGAACAGGCTGCGGCAACAGAAGGAGTCAAAGCTATTGTTCTTAGGATCAATTCAGGCGGCGGCGAGGCCATGGCCAGTGATGACATGTATCACGCAGTGGAAAACATAAGAGAAGAAATGCCGGTGGTGGTCAGCATGGGCAGCGTGGCTGCAAGCGGCGGCTACTACATGGCCTGCGGTGCTGACGCTATTTTTGCCGACAAAATGACAGTTACCGGATCCATAGGAATAATCAGTGGAAAGTTCGTTTTCGGTGATCTGCTTGAAAGAATCGGAATAAATGTAGAGAAAATTGAGATCGAACCATCAGGCAATCCAGGCAATCCTTTTGAACCGTACACGGAAGAAGAGTACCAACGCAATTTTGACGCAATGCGTGAGGGTTACAATCTATTTGTGTCTACTGTAGCAAAGGGCAGAGGCATGACTTTTGATGAGATTGATTCAATAGGTCAGGGCCGCGTCTGGTCCGGGGCTGATGCAATCGAGATCGGTCTTGTGGATTACAACGGCGGTGTTGTTGACGCCATTGCCCACGCAGCAATGCTTGCAGACATAGATAACACCGATTCTGAAATAGTAATTTACCCCAGAATTACCGGATTTGGCACCATCAGCCTTCTACCGGGGCTTTCCGTTCTGGGAGAAGTTAAAAAAATTGCAGAGCATCCCTTTCTGGACAGCGAAAGACCTCTCTATCTGGCTCCTGTCACAATTGTGAAGTAAGTCTTTGACTATTCCAGCCCTTTCTCTGGCGAAAGGAACAAAAACGCATAATGTTTCCCCCTTTGGAGAAGCATATCACTCTGGTTCACGAGGGGGAGTATTTTGATAGGGAAAACAGGATTTGACAACGAGAAATATCTTGAGGAGCAGTCTGCGGAGATCCTCCGGAGAGTTGATGGTGTTCATGGCAGGCTCTACCTGGAGTTCGGCGGAAAACTCATGTACGATCATCATGCTGCTCGAGTGCTTCCGGGTTACGATCCGAATGTTAAGATCAGACTGCTGGAGAGGCTCAAGGATCGTGCGGAGATAATCCTCTGTATCTACGCAGGAGACATTGAGAAAAGAAGAATCCGTGGCGACTTTGGAATCACCTACGATGCAGATGCTCTGATGCTTATTGACGGATTCCGATCCAGAGGAATTGAACTCAGAGGAGTTGTGATAACAAGGTTCGAAGATCAGCCTTCTGCTGTTTCTTTTGAGAACGGGTTGAAAAGACGAGGTGTCGATGTTTTCAGACACTACTACACCAAAGGTTATCCAACTGATGTGGATCTTATAGTGAGTGAACTGGGATATGGAAAGAACGACTATATCAAACCAACAAAGCCTCTGGTTGTAGTAACCGGACCGGGACCCGGGAGCGGTAAACTGGCCACCTGTCTTTCTCAACTTTACCATGATCAGCAAAGGGGAGTAAAGGCCGGCTATGCCAAGTTCGAAACATTCCCCGTTTGGAACATGCCTCTCAAACACCCTGTGAACGACGCATATGAGGCTGCTACAGCTGACCTGCAGGATGTTAATCTGGTTGACCCTTTCCACCTTGATGCCTATGGTGAGGTGGCCATCAACTACAACCGTGATGTTGAGGCTTTTCCTGTAGTGAAGCGGATACTGGAACGAATTACCGGAAGCAAATCTCCCTATGCTTCACCAACGGATATGGGTGTGAACAGAGTCGGATTCGGTATCGTTGATGATGATGTTGTAAGATTCGCAGCAAAACAGGAAATAGTAAGACGCTATTTTCGCTATAAATGCGAGTATGCCATGGGGCTCACTGATAAGAAAACTGTAGAGAAGATTGAGCTGCTCATGGGTAATTTGAATCTGACAAGATATGACAGGTCTGTGGTTGAAGCCGCAGAGAAACGGGCAGAGCTTGAAGAGGCCAACCCTGATCTGCATGATGTACGAGCTTCTGCTTTGCAGTTACCTGACGGCTCCATCGTAACAGGGAAGAGTACAGAGCTCATGCATACATCTTCGGCAATGGTTCTTAATGCAATAAAGAGGCTAGCCGGTATAAAAGATCAGGTGCACCTTCTTTCCCCTGCCACAATTCAATCCATCCGCAAACTGAAGAAAACTACCAGTTTGCTTCCCCTGCGCCTGGATCTGGAAGAGGTACTGATCGCTCTGAGTGTAAGTGCAGCAACCTCGGAGTCTGCTGCAATGGGAATGGAAAAGCTCAAAGAACTGAAGAACTGCGAGGCACATCTGACCCATATGCCGTCATCCAGTGATGCCAGTGGTCTGAGAAGCCTTGGGATCAATGTTACAAGCGATCCCAGATTCAGCAGTTCCCGGCTGTACAACGGCTGAGCAAGATAGATGGAATCCGGGTACAGCGAACATCTGTACCCGGATTCTGTAATCTTTATTTCTATATTGTAACTCTGTATCCCAGGGACATCATAAAGAAGTCATGAGTAAAGTACCACAGAAACTCTCCTGCTGGTGAACTCAGAAAAAATTGATACTCTTCGCTCTCAAGTTCTTCGTTGTAAAACACCCTTCCCATCCAGTTTCCTGTGATTGTATCATATACATCAATTGCGTTCTCATTTTCTTCAGTCTCGTGGGTCAGATAGATCATCCTGTACTCTGGCGCAAGCAGGATGGAACTTGATACAGGGAAAGGAAAAACGAACTCATCCACCGGAGATAGGGAATACGGATCGTACCTTACCACGCTATTGTCCGTTGTGCAATGAAGGTATTCATCCAACCCGAAGTCTACAGAGTTGAAGTAGTTGTCAATCTCTCCGAGATACTCCATATCGCTGGAGCGCAGACAAACAAGCCTGCTTCCACACAAATACATTCTGCTTCCGTCAGTGGATACCGCAATATCCCGGAAAGCATACGGCAATGAATCAACCGGTTCAAAAGTATCCGGATCAAGTACAGAGGTTAAATATGAATTTGAGGCAAGTATTTCAGATGCGCCGGGAACTTCCGCAATGGCGATAATTCTTCTATCGAAATGCCTGGTCTTAACAAGAGAAGAAAGATCACGGGTATACTCTGAAAGAGAGTAATCACCGCAAACCCCATGGGAAGCAATGATTGTACCGGTTGATCTTTCTGCTACTGCGAATATGTTATCAAAGCCCTGACTGCCGAAACAATTGCCGCTTGTGGTTCTCAGAGCCAGCAGCATCTTGGGTTCCTTGATGATTATATCCATCAACAGATACATGACAGTACCATCGTTGGAAACAATACCCTCATGGTAGAAGTCGTGGCCAGATTCGAAAATATGGTTTACTCTCCAGGGAATGCCAGAGCCCGGATGTACCTCTATCTCGTTACTGTATGATGTAAGGCCAAGCTTATCCACTGTTACCAGTGCATAAAACCTTTCATTCCCATTCTCTGGAAGAGAATCGGTATAGCTTAGAGTATTTGCATCAGTGGCAACCAGCAGAGTATCGTTGTTGTAGAACACGTGTTCAATGTCCGGTCCGGGGCTGGAAAGAAGTACATAAGAGTCGAATGACTCATCTGAGCACTTATCCCACGATAGAGAGCAGAGAATGAAATGGTGTTTCTCATACGAAAGTCGTCTAGCTTCCGGGAAAGGCGAGACAGGGGTTTCCACATGAACTTCATTACTCCATCTGCTGTTCTCCCATTCATCTACAGCACGAACAGCATAATAGTAATCGCTGTCCCATTCCAGGCCGATCGAGTCGGCAAAAACTGTTTCCAGTTGGATCTGAAGTTCGTCAGCTTCAGACAAATCTGACTGAATTGAAGGCTTAGTGGATCTGAAGATAGTAAAAGTCTGTCTTCGGTTCTCAACTGGTTTTTCCCATGCAAGGGTCATTTCAAGGAATGGAAAGCTTTTTCCATCCGGGGCAGTTAAGTGGAGAACCGCTTCTTTCTCCGGTGATGCCCCGATTGAGTCTCCTGTAAAAATAACGCTGACAAGTTCGAATGCAGGAGCAGATGGTCCTGTTGAATCACAACCGGTTAGAAGAATTTGAAAAAGAGCAAGAATTATTAATAAGTATCTGATAGTCATCACATCCCCCAGCAAGAATTAGTGTTATACAACAACCAATATAACCAATAGTGTTTTCCATGGAGGATGTTCCAGTATTGCTCTATACAGATAGGCTCTTTTTCATGGATACATCGGTTTCAATGTACCCGATCTTCCGATACAGTGCTCTTGCCGGTGTATTGTGGCCAAATACATGAAGTTCAATTTCACCGATTCCTTCATGGGCAAGCATCTTTTCCATTACACTCATAGTTTGTCTGCCATGCCCCATACCTCTGAATTTCTCTTCAAGCATGATATCAAAGAGAAATGCTGTTCTATCCTGAACGAATATCCACAGAGTTCCCAGATCTTCCTGCTCACAGGTTATTGCATAAAACCGGTGACCCGCAGTAACAGTTCCATCTGGAAGCAGCTGCTTAAGCATTGATTCGGCTTTGTCTTCGGCTTCTGATTCCTTCCAGGTGCCTGCAGTGACATTCCCCGCAGCAAAGCTTTTCACAGTGGATACCTTGAATGAGTCAAATTCACCATCAGACATTTGCCGCAAAGTGATCTTATTCACTATTCGCTCCTGGGAGCCGTGCTGCTTTTCTCCAGACCGTATTGCTTTCTCAGCTCTTTGTTTCGTGAGAACGGTAAGCCCGAGACAGCGGTGAACAGAGCAACTGCACCAAGAATAATTGCCATTCTGACCCATGGCTCACCGGCATCAATCCGCCTTAAAGCGATCTCGATGGTGGTTCTTACCCATTCAAGCCCGCCTAGAAATAGAATGATCTGCACCGTGCGGGCTGCCCATGCTTTTTTAATGAAAAGCAGTGCTGGAAAAAGAATAACAGGAATGGAAAGAGGGTCCATCCCATGCCAGCGAAAATGCGCGCCCAGTAAAAGTGCGCTTAGAACAATGGAAAATATTCGGATAAATTTCATACAGGCATCCTCCTCGATTTCATACAGAATTTCATAGAGTCAAAGAATAGCATCTGTGAATCTGCCAGTCAACCAATTTTAGAATTCCCTGCAAGCACACCGGGATTTGAGGTATGAAAAAAATAGCCAGACTGCCAAGCGTCAACTATTTCTTCCTTATACTTTAACGTCTCGAATAAGCTGCAGTGTTACCAGAGCTTGCTAACGAGAGAAGTCAGCTTCATTCGATTGATTGACACCGCACTACAATGTAGCTACATTACTTTCATGAAAATACTACGGCTCGAATGGGATTCCGAGAAAGCCAGGATCAATATTGAGAAGCATGATGTAGTTCCCTTCAAGGAAGCGGAAAGTGTTTTTTATGATGAATGGGCAATTGAGTTTATGACGAAGAACATTCGGAATCAGAGAAAAGGTTCTTAATATTGGGACTGAGTGCGAAACTACGCTTGCTTCTTGTATGTCATTGCGTAAGAGAAAGAGATTCAATTATTAGAATTATCTCAGCCCGAAAAGCAACAAAGAAGGAAGCAAAACACTATTGGAGGTGATCTAGATGAAAGACGAGTATGATCTTTCCAAGATGAAATCAGGGAGTAATCCTTACGCAAAGCGATTGAAAAAACAGATTACTCTCCGGCTACAGCCTGAGATAATTGAATACTTCAAGTCCTTGTCAGACGAATCAGATATCCCATATCAGAGCCTGATTAACCTGTATCTTCTTGATTGCGTTAAACAGCATCGTAAATTAAGAATGGACTGGGTGACAAGCTAGAGCCTTTATGATCTGAGAATCAGCCAAATAGATTAATACTATATATTCCTGAGATTCTACTTTGTAGAAGATTGTTAACAAGATTTGCAGTTGGTAATCTTACTGATGATAAGCGTCATGAGATTTGCCATCCGGGTTGGCTTTGGGCTTATGTGTGTTTCAACGTTACCTTGACGCTGCTGCCTTAGCCGCAAGCGTCCAAGGTGCGGTAGCTGACTCCCCGTGCTCTTCTCACCATATAGCTGTGCGTCTCGGTCTGCTTCACGAGTTCAAAACCGTTTCGTCGGTACAGTGTCTCCGCACGATTGCCCGTCAGGAATGATAGCCTCAAGACCATGTTGTCCCTGTCCGCTTCCCGCAATATTCTGTGCAGAATGATAGATCCGATCCCTCTGTTCTGATAGTCCGGCAGTATAATAAACCGCCCAACCTCAATATGCCCGTCACCTTCGACTATCGCTACTGTACCGATGGCTTCGCCGTCGAATCTTATGACGGTCGGCCGGTATTTGGTCTAATCTCTCTTGTGAAAGTCTCTCTGGAGGGCTTCATCCCACCCAAACGTACTGAGTATCAACTCGCCCTCGGCGGCCTTCTTGACTTGGTAGGAAAACTCAATGTCTTCATCAGTCACCGGGGAGAGCACTATCAATTCCTCGTTCATGTATCCTTCAGCTCGATTCAAACATTCTGAATAACCTGCACAAGTATCATAGAAGCTTACATTCAAAGGGTTGGGACAGGTTCATTCAGTTATCCGGTTAATTTACTCTTTTCGATAAGTTGTCCGCTGAGGTATTTGTGCAATATGCTTTTTATGAAAGTTTGATATTTCAATCCCTCTCGCGCTGCTTCTTCCTTGATTCTATTAAGTTCATATGGATCAATTCGGATATTCATTTTTGTTTCTTTTTTCAGATAATCTTTTGCTGTGTTTTTGATTTCAGTTTGCTCTTGTTTAGTAGGTTTTCTGATACTCTGCAAATCGACAGCTTCAATTGATTTTACGATGCCTTTTTCTTCATCATCAATATATTTTGGATTATACTTTTTCATCGGGTTGACCTCCAATTAGAGTTTTAAATTTTCTACTTGGATATATTGTCTTTAGAAACCAAGTATCGCCTTTCTGTATTACATATGGCACACAATATGCATAGTTATTCACGTTAACAACGAGAATCCTCTGATTTTGATATTTACCCTTATTGGGGTTGTCAAAATTAAGTAAAATACCCTTGTATGCTATCATCCTAAAACAATGTGCGCACATTGTCAATTATCGGTCAATGGATAACATCCTGAATAACCAGAACAGGTACAACTCAAGCCAGCCTCATAAGGGCTGTGACTGATTCATGCGGTGGTTGGGCTTTTTGTCATCTTGTGTCTATTCCCGCTACCGAGAATAATAATGTCCATTTTCATCAATCACAAGGGCTTGCTCGCAGATATTATTCGGAATTGCCTTATTTTTGTGAATCAGCCTGATACCGATTTCATTATTGTTCTGATCTGCCCGGAGAATTGACAAAGCCTATGAAGCATCAGTTAATGTTTCCAAGAAAAGCCATACAAATATATTGACGTATAGCCATACAATGAGCATATTCGAGACATGAAGAAAAGAACAGATTTTCAGTAGGATGAAAACAAAGAGCAACTAAACCAAGAGAAACACGGTGTATCCTTCTCATTGGCTCAGCTGGCGTTCCTTATTCTAACAGGATTATCCTGGAGGATGTGTTTCACAGCCAGAAGGAAAAACGATTCTACTGCGTCGGCCGAGTTGCGGAGGGAATCCTGACCGTATGTTTTACCTACCGAGACAAACAGATCAGGATTATAGGAGCGGGTTACTGGAGAAAGGGAAAAAGAATTTATGAAAAGCAAAATACAATACACTGATGAACCTATGGGTGATCTCAGCGTTGTGAAGGATTTCCTTCCAACTCCCGAGGAGCTGGCTCTCAAGGATGAAACTGTAAAAATCACCATTTCACTAACCAAGCATAGTGTTGATTTTTTCAAGAAAGAGGCCAAGCTACATAATTCACAATACCAGAGGATGATTCGAGCTTTACTTGATGATTATGTAGCACATCATGGATAAAGCTGAGTTCTGTAATTTCTGATTGTTTTCCGAATCAACGAGCTTCTGCGAAGCATCATCAGGGTATATGTTCAGATTCTTTTTTGATAAAGACACCCGAAGCAAGTTGCCAGTCCAACGCGTGCATAACCAGCACTGGTGTAACTTGAGCCAGCCCCACAACGCTGGTGTCTGGTTAATGCGATGGTTCACTCAAATATTTCTTCACAAATACAGCAGGCTTTATCATCTCAATTCCTGAATACCCCGAGACATCAAGGAGATGCTTATCACCAGTAATTATTATGCTTGAAGAACTTCCGAGGGCTGCAGCGATAAACTTGTCATCATCTGGATCCTCGCAGATATTTTGACTAAGAATATGAGGTTCTACAAAAACCCCATATGTAGTAATAAGAGGGATAATCTTTGCAATATCAACTCTTGGATATTTTTCTGAAATCCGATGCAAAACGTCAACATACTCAGAGAGAATTTCCTCTGTGATAAGCAAGTCTAATTTTCTTGTTCGCCAAGCTTCAAGGATAAGTTCTGGTTTACCTCCGAAAAAGATAGCTGATATGAGAACATTGGTATCGACTACGACTTGCATTTTTTAGATCGCACTTCTCTAATGGCGTCTTCAATATCCCCTGGTTCCATTCCTGATTCAATTGCAGCTTGTCTGGCTTGTAAAACTATTTCCTCGAATTCATCAAAGGATGGCGGAGATATTGTTTTAAGAACCACAACATCACCTTCACCTACAACAACGAATCTTGTTCCAGTCTTAAGATGAAGAGAGTTTCGAATTTCCTCAGGAATAACTATTTGCCCTTTTGACGACATCCTTGTTGTTGCTACAGTGTTCATTTTTTCTTTCCAATCAATCGCTAAACTATATTCTTACTAGTAAGATTATACAAAGCCATCTCTCACTGGTCAAGCAACCTTAAGAGTGAACAATCTGAATAACCCGCACAGGTATCACTGAAGCCCACTCCAAAGCGGTTGTGGCAGGTTCATTCTGTTGTTGTAACCAAATTTATTTTCTTTGATTATCTGTACTAATTGGATAAATGATAATGAGAGTTACTTCCAAGCACAATATCAACATTCGCTGGTGTTTCTATACAGATTTGCTTTGAATTTCCGGATTTCTCGTATTTTGCATTTGTCGTCACCTTTTGTTGTATGTCGAAATTAACACCGATTGCTTCAACGACAATTAGAGTTTACTATTTTCTCAGGTGAATCATCCCAGGAAGTCGGGAAAGTGGGTATACTTGACATGGACCAATCTTCGTACGATATTCCGTACGTAATGATTGGAGGTTCTTTTGACAAACCTTACTGTAACAGAGGCAAGAAAAAAACTGTACACTCTCCTTGATGAAGTAGCATTGTCCCATGAACCCGTCCAGATTGCCGGCAAGAGGAACTCAGCTGTTCTTGTTTCCGAGGAAGACTGGAGAGCAATAAGGGAAACACTGTTTCTTCTTGGTATTCCTGGAATGAGAGAGTCCATCGGGGAAGGGATGAACACCCCACTTGAGGAGTGTGCTGAAGGACTCGACTGGTGATTTGGCGACTGGTTTACACTAAACAAGCCAGGAAAGACGCAAAGAAGATTGCAAGTTCAGGATTGAAGAAACAGACTGAAACGCTCCTGAATATTATTTCGCTGAATCCTTACCAAA
>JAGLQD010000178.1 GCA_023136985.1 Candidatus Sabulitectum sp.
GGGGTTGCAGTTGTAGCAAGATGATCTTTTAGTATTTATATTTTTCTGTTAGATAGATAGATAGACCTTTAACTTTGGAGGATTCAATGCGATCATTATTCAGTTTTACAGTTGTTGTTCTGCTAATGGCTCAGGGGGCTTTTGCAGTAACTACCAGTGTTATATGGCTTGACATTACCCCGGGAGCACGGGCAAATGGAATGGGTGAGTCGTTTACTGCTGTGGCTGATGACGCAACAGCTTCGTACTGGAACCCCGCAGGGCTGGCCTTTGTGGAAGAAGGCGGGAGAGAGATAACCCTGCAGCATTCTCAGTGGCTTCCACAACTCGCAGATGATCTCTATTACGAATTCCTGGGATATGCTCAGCATCTTCAGGGCTGGGGTGGCGTTGGAGGAAACATCACCTTCATGTCCATGGGGGAGCAGCAGGAGATCGAAGCTGGCAGCACTGAGCCCATCGGCACATTCTACTCCTACGGTATTTCAACTGACGCGGCTTTTGGCACAGAGGTAGCACCTGGGCTGGCAGTGGGACTTGGGCTGAAATTCATTTATGATCATCTTTACTACGCCGACAACGGCAAGGGATCTTCATTTGCTGCGGATCTAGGTGTGCTCTATCATGTTCCAGAGCAGTCATTTGGCGCTGTGTCAATAGGCGCTACAGTAAGCAATCTGGGACCCAACATGAGTTACGGCGGTAACAGTGAGAACAACCCTCTTCCCCGCAAGTTCAAGTTTGGAGTAGCCTATGTTCCATTTGAGGACGAGCTTACTTCTCTGCTTATTGCCGCAGATTACACAAAGCTGCTTGTTGAGATAGAAGACGGGATCAGTGAGGAATTAAAGGGCAACAAATGGGGCTCCGGGGCAGAGTTCTGGTACTACAGCCTTCTTGCCCTCAGGGCCGGTTACGTGCACGATACAGAAGGGGAGACAACCATCCAGGGTGTTTCCTTCGGAGCAGGCCTTCAATGGAATGATTTCCAGCTTGATATGGCGTTCATCCCGGTGGAGGAATCTCTTCAGGGATCAGGCAAGTACAACCAGAAGTACAGCCTGACGCTGCAGTTCTAATGATAAGATCTTTGTTTCTTACAAGCATCATATGTGGAGTCGCTTTTGCGGCTCCGCCTTTTCCCGGAAGCCTGGTTCAAGACGTTCCCGAGGGCATTTCCGATGGTTTTCCTATTGTTTCCAGTCAAGGCTCACCGCAGGCTCTTGATGCGGACTCTACCATCCGGGTGTGCGTTCTGAAGGTGGAATTCCTTCCGGATTACACCGATTCAACCAGCGGTAACGGAGAGTTCGAAAGCAACAGTGCAGAGGTGGCAGATGTGATGTCTCAGGTGGAGAGTTACTACAACGATGTAAGTAATGGTCACCTTCAACTTGTGCTTTCTCAGTATCCGAGCGGTGATGAAGCATTCATGGTGAATCATCAGATGGGTTTTTACGGGGCACCTGAGAAAAGCGGACTTGGTCAATGTGAGCTTTTCCGCGACGCGATTCTGGCTGCAGACGGGGAAGTGGATTTCTCCGGACACGACGCTGTAATAGTCATGCATGCAGGTGCAGGAGCCGAGTCTGATATTCTTTCCAACAGTCCACAGGACATCCACTCTATGTTTTTGGACTCTCGTTATCTTGAATACTATCTTGGCGTTGGTTACATACAGACAAATGATGGAGT
>JAGLQD010000179.1 GCA_023136985.1 Candidatus Sabulitectum sp.
GTCGATACCACCAGCCAATATATCCTCAATCACATAAGTACCATCATATGACCAGGGATTAGGCATTCCTGATCCGCCTGTTCGAACGCCAGCTGAAGCTGTCACAGCAACAACCAGCAGCACAATCATAAATAATCGCATTTTTCCCCCATTCAATGAGTGCTCACCATGAACACAACACAGTGATGATATTCTCATTCATGGCCGATGTCAAACATCTCCCCGCAGGAAACCTGACAGACTTCATCCGCCAATGGAAATAAGTGATCCTGGAAAACCAAAAAACTCGCTTGCTGGTTCCTTTTCTCCGGGAATGTACAGCTTGATCAGGAAAGCATCATCACAGGGCAGCCCGAAATGCAGCAGACCGCTGTTCTGGCTTGTGGTGCCACTGCCTCCTTCGATCTGTCGCATATACACCACGCCATTCTGCTCCAGCTTGACAATGCAACCCAGAGCTGAAGAATTCACCCCTTCCGGAGGAACAACATGAACAAGCAGCCAGCTGCCATCCTCCGAGGAAGCCGTGTTCCTGAGAAGAGTTGGTCCATCTCCTGAACCAATTGCCAGATCAAGCAGGCCGTCCAGGTCAAAATCTCCTGCTGCTGCACCCCATCCATTAAAAACCCTCGCTCCTGAAAGCCATGTCACATCTTCAAATTGACCGTTACCGCAGTTCATGTAAAGGTAGGATCTTCTGTCGGGATATATTGAAGTTATGAAAAGATCAAGCAGTCCATCATTATTGAAATCGCCCCACACGGGATTTGAATGGGTTTCTTCAAAACTGATCCCTGAGTTTGCGCGAATATCAGTGAAGGAATTGTCATTGTTCTGAAGCAGCATACTTCTGTCTGAAAACTCGATGTATCTTGGATGGGCGAGATTAGCCGAGAAAAGATCCCAGTCTCCGTCATTGTCGAAGTCACCCCATGCACTGCCTATTGTATGCCCCCACCAGCCATCCGTATCAACTCCTGCCACACCCCTCTCAAGAGAAGAATTTACAGCTGAGCCACCGTCATTCTCCCAGAGGAAGTTCTCCTGAAGTCTGTAGTTGGAAACGAAAATATCCACATCTCCGTCAAGATCAAAGTCGCAGGGGCTTACACCTCTGCCGCATAGAGGTTCTTCCAGGAAAGGTATCATCCCCAATTCATCTCCCGCAGGAATAAAACCGTCTTCACTTCCCAGGTAAAAGGCATCAGCTGTACCGGATCCCTGACCACTCTCGTAGCTGGCAAGATATAGATCAAGCCACCCGTCGGCGTTCCAGTCCAGCAGAGCAACCCCTTCAACAGATGCATCGGTGGCTATTATCCCAATAGCTTCAGTGACATCCTCAAGAGCCCCGCGGTGATTCACAAACAGCTGAACCGGGTTTCCCGATGTGACCAGATCCATTACCCCGTCACCGTTGATGTCACCCCAGATCCCACCGTTGCCTCTGCAGGAATCTAGACCGGACAGAGAAGTTACATCGGTAAAAACGGATCCGTCAACATTCTGAAAAAGCAGTTTGCCTGTGAAAAGATCGGGAAGACCGTCACTGTTCCAGTCGCACCAGGACATTCTAGTTCCCTTTAAGAGGCTGTCAGGTCCTAGCATTTCAGTAGCATCAGAGAAAAGAGGGCCTGAGTAACAAGTGTATTCCCGCGCCCACTGCAAAGGTGTGACATCAGCAGGAAGAAAACTATCCATTGCTATGACGGCATAGCCACTCCAGCGATCCCGCACACCTCCGGTAATTGCTGACTCTGCAAAACTCCCAAGGGCGTGCAATGTGTCAGAGCTTGCAAGAAAGAGTTTTCCTTCAAGCCAGAGAAGTGAGGCTTTAGTGTGGTAATCATTCACATCATAGTTTGTGGTTCTGATCACTTCACGGAGCTCTGCTATAGCTTCCTGGTGCCACCCCAGCCCTGCCATGGCAAACAGTCTTCTGAACTGAAGTCCAGCCTCAAGAGCCACACCGGTTAACTGCCACTCTTCCTCCGGCATTTCTCCGGGAACCCATCCTGCCTGTATCAGTTCAAGACCGGTCCGGGCAAGAAGCAATGCCTCAGTCCATGAAGAATCTCTGTCGATACAGAGAGCAGCACCGGTAAGGTACACAAGCGGGTCTTCCGGGCAGGCCTCCTGCCACTGGATAAAAAAGTCTTTCCATTGCAGAGAGTCTGATGTTTCAACAACAGCTGCAAGGGTGTACTGCCATGCCCTGCTCCGCCAGAGCTCTGAATACTCTCCCCACTCTTCAATGAATTCTTCCAGAACAACCACCCTGGCTGAATCATTATTCCAGACGGGATACAGATCATCGTAGAACCTCCAGCCAATTACACTGGAAGCCTCAAGCGAGCCCTGGAACCCGTCTGTGAGTACCAGAACAAGACTGTCAGTGAGCAGGCTGTCATCAAGCGTGCTGGAGGACTCGATAAGAGAGAGCAGGTCGGAAGACGTCCATGAAAATTCATTACCCCACAACACAAGATCTTCCCGGAGGCCAGCAGCGGAAAGGGAACCATAGTGTTCGGTTGAACCGGCTACCGCATTCCAGATATCACAGAACAACCCTGCAGAGGGCTCTTTCTCAAAAGCCCTCTGAAAAAGTACTGCGGCCATGGTGTAATTCCCGCTGTTGCGAAAAACAACAGCCTTCAAAGAATCGGAATCGCCTGCAATCTCCATGGCTGAGTCAAAATCTCTTACTGCCAGCGAACTATCAAGATCACCGTTAACTGACAGCAGAAAAAACAATGTTAGAAAAAGCATTCCAGTGTTTAGATCATGTCATATGAGTCTACTGACCCATCTGCCTTCTCTGCAAAAAGTCCCACCAGAGAGATAAGAGATTTGAGTACATCCGGACCGGCAACAGTGGTTGAAGTAAACATCTGCCCATCTATGGAGACGGAAAACACTGCACGATCTTCAAACAGAGCAGCAATTATCTCTTCCGTATCATCATCGGCCTGAATTCCCTCAAGGATTCCCTCTGGATCCACAGCTCCTCCCATAAACCCACTGGAAGCAACATCACCTCTGAAGTAATCCCCTGCTGAAACTCCATCAAGGATATCCTCGGGGTTAATGTTCATTGTCACATAAAAAACATCATCAGCAATGAAGTACCAGAAGCTCTCACCATTCTCATTGATCTCATATATGGTGATATCGTCAATTTCATCACGGTCTGCTTCAGCAAAAAGAGAGACCATATCAAGAGAAGACATGAACTTATCAGGGTCCCGGAGTGAAATAGCAATGGTTCCTTCCATGCTCTCGAACTCATTGTACTCGTCCAGCTTAATCTCCTGAATTGATATGCAGAAGTCGCCCTGGAACACTGCGATAAATTCCTCAAGAGATTCAAAACCTATAAATGGAAGACCGGCTTCTATATCCTCAAGATTAGTGGTGGCAGTACCATCAAGCAGATTCTCGTACTCTGCTGCAAGCCATTCCATATCCAGAGTGTACCTTACTGCAGCCATGGTGTTCTCGGGGAATTTAATGCTACCGCTTTGAAGCCCCTCACCGGCAAGCCCTGTGTAAAGTTCAACCTCATCATTATCGGTTATCACAGTGATCTTAAGCACACTCTCACTGCTGGTGCTGCTGAAGGCTCCATAAATTGGCACTTCTGCAACCTCTTCAGAGAAGAAGAAGTTGATGCACGAGTTGTTCACAACAGTAGCACTATTCATTTCGATAAAGTCATCTTCTGTGGAAAGAGGATCATCTGCAAGAGCATCCTCAAGGCCATCCAGCAGATCATCGTCATCCCAGGCTACTACCATAACGGTGTACTCTCCTGCAGCAAAAAACTCAGTATCACCAAAGTCTGAGTCTTCAACGAATTCTTTCAGTTTTGCCCCATCACCGCATGGAAGAAAGAATGCTACTATCTCCTCATCCTCAGTTAAAGAAATAACACCGATCTCTCCTTGAAGAATACCCAGTTCTTCTTTCCACTCATCCCAGGAGAAAGGATCAAGATCAAGGTTGAGATCCTCTATTTTTTCAATCCCATCTTCCGGAAGAACATCCTCCAGCATCTCAAGAATGCCTGCCAGGTCCATTGATTCAGGGTCAATGGTTATGTACATGTCATAGCCCTGAGGCATCTGCCCCAGCAATACTGACCCACTACCGCTACCGCCACCAAAACATCCGGTTGCACCAATAAGCAACAAAGTAGCCAGCGCCGTTACAAAATATCTCACAGTTTCCCTCCCTGTTATAAGTCCCGTATCTTTCACTACCTCATAATATCTATTTCTATTCCACCTGGTACAGTCTCTTTGAAATCGTACAGCATGCTTCTTAATGAATCCGCAGACGCCCATGGCGCTGCAAGAAAGTCTACTCCACCGCTTACGCACACAACCAGAGGAGGTGCTATCTGCATTCTGGCCACATGAGTCCAGTGCTGTATTCCCAGGATCTCATCTCTGTAAACAATTGCGCAGTTCACTCCGTTAACAGCAGCAACAGAATCTACCCAAACCGGATCTGAAGCTCCATGAAGAGCTTCTGGAGTAGCAAGACCCCACAGATCAAGCACGTACTCATTGTAGCCCAGGGAAACCAGGCCCAGATCGTTAACCGCCACCGGTTCCTGCAACCAGCCATGAACAAACCTTCTCATCTGATACTGCTGCTGATAGATATTGCTGGAAGCATACTTGATCTTTGTGTAACCGCTGAGGTAATCCGCACTCAACACCAGCAGAAGAATCGCAGCAGGAATCCGGTATTTCGCAATAGAACTCCTGTACAGTTGAAAAGCTATCAGAATTGAGAATGCCCACATATACACACCATACCGATGGAACCACCCTGATCTACCCACAGCGAGATGAAGAATAACTGCAACCACAGCAGTACCTGCAAGAAGCTTTTCTGCTCTGCTTCTTTTTCCACTGAAAAACACGAATACTACAGGAACCAGCAGAAACAGCTGAACCAGCCCTCTAAAGCTTTTCACGGAATTAACCATATTCCCCAGAATAGAGGCTGCACTTCCAGATCCGCTAACTACAGCAGACTTGGCATTGACAGAAGCCGGCATAGGGCTCAAACCCATATTTACCAGAAACAGAGAGAACGCTCCCAGCAGAATAACCAATACAAGAAAAAGCATAAGTGCTTTTTTCTTCTCCCCTGCCGCGAACAAAAAGATCAGCACTGGAAATGAAACTGCCAGACACTCATATCGTACCAGAGGAGCAACCACCAGGGAAATAGCCAGCCACCATGGAACCTTGTGATCATCCGGATATTGCGATGCTCCAATTGCAATCGCAGCAACCAGCAACAGTTGCAGACTGTGCTCCATTCCAGTGAAGACAAGCCCGACCAGATTCAAGGCATAGATGGATGCAACAGTAAGAAATACTCCGCCGGGTCCGTAAAACCGGTGAATAAGAAAAACTGTAAGCAGTGCGAAAATAGTATTCAGAATGAAAGGCACAAGAAATGCCCATTGGAAGAAGGAGAAAGGAACCAGCAGAAAAGGCCACAACACAGAAGAGGATGGCGCGGTAGACTCATCCTGATTTATCCCATAGTGCCCCACTGCAATATTTTCCGCAAGAGCAAGGTGAATATAGGGATCGTCCAGTGTATAGATAAAATGCCCATCATTCCCCTTCATTGAAAGAAAGAAGGGAACCATCAAGGCCACAAAGAAAACCGCTGCTGGAACTATTGCTCTTTTCATAACAATAATATAGAACATTAGATGTCATGCAGGAGCTAAATCGTACTCTGTATCTGTTTCGAGACTTTCCGGTAATTTGAAGAATGCTGTTCCAGCGCACATGCTCTGCTCCGATCCAGGCCTCCTGTGATAAGATGTTTCCACAAATTCAGATTACAACAGCCTGTCAGTAATCCTCCTGATCTTTCACGGCGATGATTGTGTAGTCCAGCACATGGATCTTCTGTGAGTCTGCTGAAAACAGGTGCAGTGATAAAGTTCAGTGTACAAAGAATCCTGTTGTCATTTGCCGCAGGTTATCCACGGGCTGAAGAGTTTGTGCGAATTCACAGAAAGATCCGCGGGAAGAGTTGTTTGACTGGGCTTGTTTCTTGCAGTATGGTTTGTTTCTGACAGAGAATCTATTGGGGGAGCAGGTAATGGGATTGTGGGAAATCCACTATTCTATTGATTAGTCACTTCCAGCTGGAGTTTCGCGCAGGAGGGAGCACATGCCCCCCCCCGAAGACTTGTGATCTTGTGAAGTTTCAGGGTCCCTCATACAAATTAGCAGAAAATCGGAAAGCAAGAAAGGATACAGGCGACACATGCTCAGCTCCATGTGGAAAGTGTACATGAATGGCATCGGCGCAGGAGTCTTTCTCATTTTTTTTGCTGCCCGCCTGGATCTCTGGCGACATCGGCCAGAGCGGATCGCCAACCTGTGGCTGGCTACGGCAGCTTTCTCTGCGCTGATAGTCAATTTTACGGGTATTCTCCTGAGAACAGCTGATGCTGGTGGACATCCAATTGTTGCCATGTTCAATCTCATAGGTGTGGCGGGGGTGGTAGTAAGCCTCCTGGAGCTGGTATTCAGCCTGGCGGAGACCGCCCCACCCCGACTGATACGAGGACTGGAATTTTTGTTGCTGCTACTTGCGGTGCTGAGGATATCAGAGATTGCCGTCATGATCATCGTGGTAGTATTGCTTCTTGTTACACTGTTCAAGGCTATAAAGTCTGCCAGCCAGGGAGACGCCGATGCCAGGGTGCTGTTGTGGGGATTGGCGGTGCTAATGATCTGTCTTGTATCTGACATCGCACATGAACTGGAGTTGGTCAGTGTTCCCTACTATTCTCCGGTGCTGGGTTTCATTGTTTTCTTCCTGTTGGCCACCCATGTTGTTAACCGTCACATGGCAAAGGAAGAATCCGCCGCACGCACGGATCCTCTTACCGGGCTGCTCAACCGCCGCGGTTTCCTTGAGCTGAGCCGGTTAGTTGTCTCCATCGCTGAGCGTTCCGCAGGATCCTTCTCTATCCTCATGATCGATCTGGATCATTTCAAGCGAGTTAACGATAAATTTGGCCACGCCATAGGCGACCGAGTGCTGCAAGAGATAGCAACGATACTGCTGCGCGGAGTTCGTGAACAGGACATACTGGCGCGGTGGGGTGGCGAGGAAGTCATCATTTTGCTTCCCGATACCGGCGTGAATGGGGCTAAAGCCCTGGGTGAGAAAATACGGGCTTCAGTTGAAAAGCTGGAGACCTGCCATGGCGAGGCGCGAATCTGCGTGACTCTCTCCCTCGGAATTTCCCAGTACCACAGAGGAGAACCGTTGACAGACACCATCCAGCGTGCTGATAACGCGCTCTACCAAGCAAAGTCTTCCGGTCGAAACCGAGTGGAATACCTTGCGTTTACGGATGATGCCACCGGCACCGGTGATCTCATAGAGTAGCGGTACCTCAAAGGGCTCCTCACACGGCGGAATAAAAGACCACACCTTTTCTTTCTATGTGATCGATCAATTCTTCATTGTCGATGTGATCAAAGATCGAAACATCGAAAGTGTATGGGAGCATCAGATCATCAAGGTTCAGAGATATCCTGTTCATAACCTGCAAATTCAGTTCAGCTCCCTTAAGTGCAATATCAATGTCCGAACCATTCCTGTAGTTTCCCATGGCTCGTGAGCCATACAGAACAACCTGTTCAAGTTCAGAAAAACGCTGAAACACATTTCTGATTCCATGAATTACATCATCAGACAAGCCATATTCAGCCACGAGTTACATACCATCCATTTTTTCTTCCAGCCTTCGAAACAACTCAAAATACTGAGATGTCACAGCTGTACAGATTTCCCTGGCGGTTTCTTCATTGTAGGTGTGCGAGGTTTTGTTTCTGCTTTTCAGCATTTCCATCCACCCATGACCATCCTCTATCAGATCCAGTTGGAATGCTTTTCGAATAACATCACGGGTAAGCAACGAGGCCAGTAACCTGGCGCTCCCCTGCGGAAGCACGGGTA
>JAGLQD010000018.1 GCA_023136985.1 Candidatus Sabulitectum sp.
CCGGAGTATCTCCCTCTGCAGGGCCTACAGCGTCTCTGCATGAAGCAGCCACAAGACTCAGATATAGAAGGATTATTATTCTTTTCATGTTATTCTCCTGTGTATTCAAGTGTCATGCGAAGAGTTCTTCCCCGGCCTGCATAGCCGTTTGTTTCTTCGTAGACGGTATTGAAAATATTTCCCACACCCAGTTCCATGCTCACAGAGTGGGATAACTCTCTTTTCAGAGCAGCATGGGCGATCCAGTATTCGCTGAGATATTCACTCTGTGTTCTGTTGGTGAACCGCTTGCCCATACCATTCACATTCAGTTCAACTGCAAGGCCAAGAGGTAGTTCAATGTAACTGCCTCCCCCCCATGTATACTCCGGTCTGTATGGAAGCAGCATTCCCTCCCTGGGGGTATCCGTTGTTTCATCAGTGGCAATGTTCCAGGTAAATGTTCCTGAAAAAGTTGCGAACCCCATATCAAAAGAGCTTGATAACTCCACACCTTTCGAAAAAGAAGAAGAGATGTTGGAAGGGCTCCAGACTCCGGAATCGTCCGGCAACCACATAATAAGATCGTTTGATCTTGTTATGAATCCACATATATCACCTGAAGATGAGATTCCGTTCCACCCTGCTCCTATCTCTGCACCTGTTGTTCTTTCACTTTCCAGTTCAGGATTCCCTGATGTGTACCCGTCTGAAGGCCAGTAAAGATCATTAACTGTTGGTGCTCTGAAATCCGAGAAAGCAGAAGTAAACAGATGAAAACTTTCCCTGTGCTTTTCAACTGTGACTCTTCCAGAAAGATGAGTGTTGCCGTCTGAAGCAACTCGCAACCCCATGTTGGCAAAAAGAAGGTTGTACTGCTTTGTCACATGAATCGTGCCGAACTGCATTGCATGATCATCTGTAGCGGAGCTGTTAAGCCATGTTCTGTTGAAACCGCCTCTAACAGTCAGAGGGCCATTCCACTGCAGTGATGTCCTGACTGAAAAGTCACTGTGGGTATCATCAACATCAAATGGCTGCGTCTGCCGGTAGTCCATAATGCTTGTACCGACACTGATGTCCATCTCCAAACTCTTGTGAACAAGTGTTGCCCAACCCTCTGCCTGACCCTGTTTTCTATGCCCGTCGCTTTCGATGGACCAGGTGGGTCCTTCTGTATCTCCTGAGGCCCATGCACCAAGAAATCCAATTCCTAGATTACGGTATCTCCGCGTGGTAAGAAGAGTTGTGCTGTACCCTTCTGTTCCTGTATTGCCAATGTTCCGTCTTAGTGAGATTGCGGATCCACTGTGTTTTCCGTTGAAATAGACCCCGCCGTTAGATAAGGCAGAGAATGAAATTGAAAGAGGTTGTGACAAAAGAGGAGGCAGATAGTTAACAGCCCCTGCACTGCCGGAACCACTTCCTCCAGCTATGGCCCCTCCCCTTGCAATTTCCACTGATGTAAACACCGCCGGATCAAATATTCCCGTTGGCATACCGTCGCGTGCTGAAACAATGGAAATGCCGTCTACCATGTAATCCACTTGAGATGGATCTCCACCTCTGATGGAAACTGAGACTATTGGCATAGAGCCTCCGTATTCCCTTACGCTGACCCCTGGAACACGACCATTAAGATATCCCATACCCGATGCGGAAAGCTCTGACAATTCACGATCGGTCAACCGTGTTGTGGAAGGAATGGCACTTTCCAGAGATCCTCTGGAAGCAGTAACAAGAATGGATTCACCTGTATCGAACACGGTCTCTTGAAGATGGATGGTTGTACCATCTAAAGGTATGGCCCCACTCCAGTCGCTAAAACCAGTGGCATGAACACAAAAAGAGTCCGGTTCTGATCCTTGAAAGCTGTAGTACCCCAAGTGATCGGTGAAGCCAAACCATGCACCATCACTTCCAACCCATGCGCCTGGAATCGGAGATCCATCGATCTGCTGAACAAAGAATCCTGAAGAAACAAGAATAAGATAAAGCAAAATTCCCGCCTTTCACGGAAAGAGTGAAAGTCGCGGGACATCACAATGTCATTTTGTACTCATGCGGTACTGCAAATGACATGATGCGCGGCACAGTGTCTGACTTCCGGATGCATTCCGGTTACAGTGGCGCTACCGTGACGGATTCTCACCGTTCTTCCTGTGCCCGCGACGGTTGTAATATACTTCCTTACCGCGATCAAAGGACCGAGACTTTACACAGGATAAAAATTCTGAATCGATCAGTGACACCACAAAAAAGGGGTCTCCTCCATTGAGCAGACCCCTTAAAATATATGTGATCAGATCAGTTTATAACTGCACCAACAATAATTTCAGTATGATCGGTAGC
>JAGLQD010000180.1 GCA_023136985.1 Candidatus Sabulitectum sp.
TAGCGCTCCCCTGCGGAAGCACGGGACCCATAAATATCATTCTGCCCACTGTACTCCAGGAAGTTCTTCAGGGTTTTCCAGGCGAGCTCAAATGTGTACTCGAATGATTTAATCAGACCCTGTTCCTCAAGCTCAGATAAATCACCCTTATCAATAAACCTCTTCATCTGCTTCAGGGCTTTCCGGTAATTTGCAAATCGCTGTTTCCATCGTACATCTTCAGTTACCATCTCAGCCTCCAGTCATAGATGTTTCCTTGAACCGATAACCTGTCAGTAATCGTCCAGGTCTTCCACACCGATGATCGAGTAGTCTATCACGTGGACCTTCTGCAGCTCTTCGCGAACTGAGTACCCTTCGTCGGTGAGCCTTCCGATAACTGCAGTGAGCTGGCCGTATTCGGGAACAATATCGAATGCCCTTTCACCTACAAGAGCAAAGACTTCTCCGGATTCCTCGTCGGTAATGATCACAGTTTCAGATCTGGTTCCTGCATGAAGAACATCCACAATACCCACAAGTCTCAAAGTGTCATCAGGTTCTTCAGAAGAAGTGGTGGTACCGCATCCTGTAAGACTCAGCGTCATTACCAGCAGAACAGCAGATACAGCAAATTTATTCATTCTGTTCTCCCTTCAGAGACCATGGCTCAAATTCAGTGAAATCAACAATTGCACTATCTGCAATGATACCCCAACCGGCATCTCCTGCCCAGTCTGAAAGAGCTCTGCTGATCTCATATACCGTCATGTTTTCCAGAGATTCCTGCAGAAGATAGGGAGTCTGCCAGTTGCCTGTGGAAATGTATCCGCTTCCAAGCATCCAGCACTGAGTATCCATTGACTGAGCGTTAATACCCTGAGTGGTGCGATTGTTGTTGGCAACGCCGGTAACAACCGACTGGTCCACATTACCATTTACCACATCGCTGAGAACACCAACCATCAAAGTTGCAGACAAAACTGGTTCGGTGGTGCTTATGTACATGTAACCCCAGTTGCGCTGATAACTGCTTGTGCTGCCGCCGAAAACCGCATAAGTAAGAGCGTTCTCTGTACGAAGCACCTGCCAGAGCATTTCATCAACAACTCCCATTGCGGTGGAATAAGCAGCCTCATCCTCGCTTCCAACTGGAGGTGCTTTGAATTTCACAACTACATACGCCGAAAGGGTCTCATCGTCTTCAGCAACCAGTGTATCCCTATAAATTCCGAATTCAGGCACCAGGGGAAAAACATCTCCCCCTTCTGGAATTCTTCCAAAGGAGTTCTCAAGAAGTTCTTCAAGCTGCTCAGGGGGAGTAGGGCCTGCATGGGTAATAACGATGTTCCCACTTTTGATCCTGCTGGAAAGCCATTCCCGTGCGTCATCCACATCGAAGGAAGAAAGAGTTGAGGGTATGCCGTCCGGGCGAAGCAGATAAGGATGTCCTGCTCCCATGAAACCCTTGTTGGCAACAAGCCATATCCTGTTATCCGGGTCGTTAAGATCTGATTGCAGTGCGATCAGTTGTGAATTCTGTACTCTTCCAACCACAACCGGGTCAAGCTCCGGCTCCAGCAGGCAATCGGCAAAACCGTGAAGCAGCAGGGGTAGATCCTCGGAAAGACACTTCAAGTGATAACGGGAATAATCGTAGTTGTATGAAGCGTTCCAGCTGGCAAGAGTTACATCCATTATCTCACGCCACCGTTGATCGGGATAGGTATCGCTTCCAGTAAGCGCCGCCTCAAGAGCGAATGCTTCAATCCCCTGATTGGATTCATCCAGTACTCTTGAACCCCCTACAAGAAAAAAACTCAGACCCTCAACCTCTCCGCCGGTAACAGTTCTGGAAATAACATGAATGCCGTTATCAAGATCAAACTCGGTTACATTTTCCGGCGCTGATGCCAGAAGAGCCAATACGAAAAGAATTGATATCATTCTACCCACTCTCCTTCCGGAGTAACGATGAACACAGCGGAAGGCCGCTCTTTCACCCACCTGTTCAGGTACAGAGAAATATCACCGGCGGTGACTACTGCAAGGCTGTCAGGATAGTTGTTGTAGTAATCAAGACCTCCACCCTCTACCCACCAGAAGGGAAAGGTCTCAGTGGCCATGTCCCTGCTGGATTCCTCATTGAACAATCTGTGCCTGCGCAACTGCTCCGAAGCCATTTCAATTCCGGACTCGGTGAAGTATCCGTCTCCGAACATGTTCTGAATTTCAGCACGCATCATCTCAAGGCCTTCATCAGCCAGGGATGGGTCAATAGTACCGCCAAAAGTAATTGTAGGCTCAAACCTCTGTGAGTAATAGCTTGCATACACATCAAGGAACGGGCCATCTGCAACCAGGTTGTTGTGGAACTCTCCGGTCATTCTGCCCATGTACTGACCCCACACATCAGCTGCATAAGTCCATTCCTGCTGATTCGCCATGGATGGGCCCACAAACACAATGCGGATCATTCCCATGCCTTCAGGGCCACCCACATGTACTGTTGTGTCCCGTGGGATCGCAATGTTCAGATCAAGAGAGGAATAATCACTGCGTCCACCGAATTCCCACCTGCTGAACATCTCTTCAACAGCAGGCATAATAGCTTCAGTATCAACATCACCGGTAATTATCAGAGCGGAGTTGTCAGGAGTGTAATACTGGTGCTGAAACTCCATCATGATCTCCTGATCTGCAGCCATTATAACCTCGGGCACTCCTATTGCACTGCTTCTGCACTTATCTATTGAAAGAACTTCCTCCTGCATCCGCCAGAAATTCCAGAATGGGTGGTTTGTCTTTCTCTCGTACTCGTTCATTATCACTGACCGCTCGTTAACTATTTCTTCAGGGTTAAACAACGGACCTGTAATAGCATCGTACATGAATTCAAGACCTTCATCGAACAGATCGGATGAAACTGTCAGGTAGTACCGCACCACTTCGTTTCCGGTGGTACCGTTGCGGATCATACCCAGCTCTCTCATTCTAGAGTTGTATGCAGTCTGGTCCGGCAGAGCGGAGTTGCCCTTAAAGAACATGTGCTCATAAAAATGGGCAAGACCGTTGGATTCAGGCGTTTCACAGGTTCCACCTGTATTCACAACAACACACACGGTAACAACAGGTGAAGAGTGATCCTCGCCTATGATAACATCCAGCCCGTTGGGCAGTTCGCTTTCAACAACAGGGAAATTCATGGATAGCATGAAAATGAGTGTATACAGCACCGTAATTCCTTTCAAAACAACCTGAATCTCATAGTCCAGGTTAGAGAACTGACATTGCAATCAGCATTGATTATAAGAACCTGTGCAAATGAATCAAAAAAAGGTGATGAGGAGAAAGAATTGGAACAGGTAAAACCCACAATACACGGCCATGTACACCTGTGTCAGACCCTTTTCCGGGGAATGGCCGAAAACAGAACACTAATGCCGTGGCTTGATCAGCGGATCTGGCCGCTTGAAGCAGCTCACACGCCGGAAACACTTACAGTATCTGTGATTCTTTCTCTGAGAGAGATCATAGAGACAGGCTCAACTGGTCTGCTGGACATGGGCAGTGTACAACACTCCACAACAACAGTAAGCATCCTCAAAGAAAGTGGGATACGGGCAGTAGCCTGCAACGCCCTTATGGACAGAGGGCCTGACTTCATAAAGAAACCGCTCTCATGGCTCATAAAGGAATCAGAGAAAATAGAGAAAAGCTGCACAGAACAAGTACAGTACGGTCTGGCACCAAGATTTGTTCTCTCATGCACACCTGAGCTCTGGCAGTGGCTGGAGACAAAAGATAAAAGCACAGTAAGAACCACCCACGCCGCTGAAGCCTCCAGAGAGATGGCAGACCCGTGGATTGCAGAACATGGAGGCAACATCCATCTGCTCAACAAGCTCAATTTTCTCTCCCCAAAAACTCTGCTTGCTCACTGCGTCCATCTTCAGCCGAAAGAAATGGAAATACTTAAAACAACCGAAACAGCAGTTGTTCACTGCCCCTGGACCAACCTCCGTCTGGGCAGCGGCATAGCTGATATACCCGAGCTCCTCAAAAACAACATAAGAGTTATGCTTGGCAGCGACGGTGCCCCGTGCAACAACCGTCTTGACCTGTCCGGGGAAACCCGCCTTGCAGCCAGCCTTGCGTCACTTAAAGCACCTCCAGGCACCATATCAGGAAAGAAATGGGCAGAGATAAGCGGCAAACAGGCAGCAGAGTTCTTTAACTTTACAAACTTCGAAAATGACAAAGTTCACCTGAACCTCACACCAACTGAGGAAGATGAACTTGCAAGAACCGAAGACAAACAGAGATATCTGAATGAGATCCCCAGAGCAGGCCGGGTAACAAAAGTTGAATGCAATGGAAAGATCCTATACGACCATGGTGAATTCCCCACACTGCCCAAACTTCCCATGAGCATAAAAGAAGCACGGGAAACAGTCTGGAACAGAGCCCTGAAACTGGGTATGCAACCGTGACAACAGCGGTATCAGTTGCCATTCCCAGACCCATAACAGAAACCTACACATACCTGCTTCCTGAAAATATGCAGGGCGGTACCCTTCCGGGCTGCCGTGTGGTGGTTCCCCTTGGCCCAACCAGAGTGGTTGGTGTTATCTGGGAAGCCAATGTTACAGTAACAGAGAAGCTCAAACCAAGATTAAAAAAGGTTATACAGCGGCTGGACTCAAATCCCCTGCTGACAGAAAGTGTTCTCAAGCTTCTGAAATGGGCAGCGGATTATTACATGACACCGCCAGG
>JAGLQD010000181.1 GCA_023136985.1 Candidatus Sabulitectum sp.
ACTGAAGCGGTTTCGCAAGAGAATTGCAGGTATTGCAAGAAAACGCGGTGAGAACTGGTTCCTTGATCCTCTTGATCCGAAAGTTAATGGAAATATTCCCCTTGATCCCGGCGATGAGAGCATCAGGCAGGGCGATCTTATCGGATGTGATATTGAGTACGGCAGGACTTCCATAAAGGTTAAGGCTCTGTCAACTGTTGGTTCACCTAACACACCTGGAGCTCTTATAGACTCTGTATGCATTGATATGGATCTTCCTGAAGATTTTTCCGAAGAAGTCAAGCGTGAATCTGATGCTGTTTGTATTTCCCCGTTGCCCCACAGTTCAAGGAAAGATCTGCGAGACCTCTATACACTTACCATTGATCCTGTGGATGCCCGTGATTTTGACGATGCCATATCTATTGAAGCTTTTCCCGATGGAGGCTACCAGCTGGGTGTGCATATAGCCGATGTATCGGCTTATGCGCCGCCGAACTCACTTGTGGATAATGAGGCTATGAAAAGGGGAACCAGCGTTTATCTTCCTGACCGGGTTATTCCAATGATCCCTGAGATTCTTTCTAACAGTGCCTGCTCACTGCAGCCGGATCAGGACAGGCTTACAAAAACAGTGCTTATCAGCTACGATTCCTCAGGGAAACGAACTGATTTCAGCGTTTTCTCCTCACAGATAAGGTCACGCAAGAGGTTGAATTACACAGAGGCTTTTGCAATTCTTTCCGGTAATTCTTCCGGAGATGTTGAACTGGACGGTGTATTCAGTCAGTTTGCAGAACTGAACAGGCTTCTTGACAAAGTTCGAGAGAGCCGTGGAGCTGTAGACCTTGGTGCTTCTGACTTCAGAACCCGGTTCAGCGATGAAGGATTTCCATGCGGGTTCGAAAGGGTTTCCGACGATGTTTCCCACCGCATGATAGAGAATTTCATGGTAGAGGCCAACAGTGCAGTTGCCGAATTCTGCAAGTGGCTTGAGCTTGATGTGCTTTTCAGAGTGCATGGTGACCCGGCCCCGGAGGCTTCAGAGAAACTTCGAAGAATTCTTTCCATTTACGGGTTCAAGATGCCGGGTCAGCTTTCTCCCCGGGCTTCTGCTCTTTCAAAAACTGTTAAGGAGGCAGAGGGAACCCCGCTGTATCCCATAATCAGGGATGCTGTGCTACGATCCATGCAGAAGGCTGTTTACTCCACTGATAATTCAGGTCACTACGGTCTTGCTCTTCGGAACTACATGCATTTCACCAGCCCTATCCGCAGATATCCTGATCTTGTTGTGCACCAGGCAATCACTGCCTATGAGGAAGGAATTGTTCCAGTGCGTTCTGAATCCATGTCAACACTTGCTGAGATGTGTTCCGGGCTTGAACGACGGGCTGCAGGTGCTGAAAGAGCAACAACCGAGCTTATGGCTCTGCTTTATCTTGCCGGGGAAACCGGTACGGTTTTTGAGGGAGTTGTTCGCGACAAAACTGATTTCGGACTGTTTATCCGCCTTCTTGATGTGCCTGTTGAAGGGCTGTTGCATGTGAGTGCACTGAAAAAGTACAGGCATTTTGTTACAGGTGATCTTCGCCCGGGCTCGGGAATTTTTGTTTCAGTGGAAAAGGCAGATCCTATTGAGCGAAGACTTTCATTGCTCCCTGCAGAGGCACCGGAGGATGCTGAATGATCTATGCAGAGTTAACCGATAAGATCACCGGATGGATAAATGAGCGGGTTTATGGTGCTGGCATGAAAGGTGTTGTTATCGGGCTCAGTGGAGGGATAGACTCGGGAGTTACGGCTGCTTTGTGTGTTCGCGCCCTGGGGGCTGAAAATGTTCTTGGTCTTATAATGCCCTGCGAGAGCATTGAAGCTGATACCCGGGACGGCCAAAGAACAGCAGAGCATCTTGGTATTACAGCGAAGGAAATTGATATTTCACCGATCTTACATGCCTTTGCTGCAGCGGGATCTCTGGATAGCTCGGATGTGTTGAATCTGGCCAATGTAAAAGCCAGGCTTAGAATGACAATGGAATACGCATACTCCCACAAGAGGCTTGTTGCCGGTACAGGAAATCTTTCAGAGACTAAAACAGGATACTGGACGAAGTGGGGAGACGGCGCAGCTGATTTTCTTCCCATAGCTGACCTGTGGAAAGATGAAGTCGGTGAACTCGCCAGGTACCTTGAGCTGCCGGAGTGGATGCTGGTCCGGGTTCCATCAGCAGGGTTGTGGGTTGATCAGAGTGATGAAGATGAGATGGGTGTTACCTATGACGAAATAAAGAAGTACTTTACTCAGGGGTCTGACAGTGTGTCTGCAGGGGCAGCGGAGCGGATTGCTCTATTGCATTCCCGCAGTGCCCACAAGAGGGAACAGATCCCGTTTTACCACGCCAGGGGGTGGCTTGATGGAAGCAAGTAAACGAACTGCACTAATAAGCGTCTGGAACAAAAACGGGCTTGAAGATTTCGCCATGGGGCTTGCAGATCTTGGCTGGGAACTGTGGGCATCAGGCGGAACTGCCGATGCCATGGAAAAAGCCGGTGTTTCCGTGCGCAGAACGGAAGAACTAACAGGTATCAGTTCCATACTTGGCGGCAGGGTGAAAACACTTCATCCCGAGCTGCATGCTTCTATTCTAGCCGACGGAGATGCACGGGAATCAAGGGCTCTTGAAGGCAGGCCGGTCTTCGACCTTGTTGCTGTTGACTTCTATCCGTTTTACAAAGCAATGGATATGGACCCGGTTTCCAGAGAAACAATAGAGCTGGTTGATATCGGCGGCCCTACAATGGCCAGAGGTGCTGCTAAGAACTGGCATCATGTTATCAGTGCCACAGGCAGCGATGTTTTCCCATCTGTTCTTGAAGCGATCAGGAACCGCAGTGATGATGAGCTGTTCAGGCGGGAAATGGCATCCAGAACATTCTCCATTACCTCTGCTTACGACCTGCATGTTTCCCTGAAGCTGGAAGAGGGAATTGCTCCTGCTCTTCGTTACGGAGAGAATCCTCATCAGAAAGCCGCTGTTCATTTTTCCTGGCCTAAAGAAGGTTTCGGAAGTGCAGAGGTTCTTGGTGGCAAAGCATTGAGCTACAACAACTATCTTGATGCATCTGCTGCATGTTCCATAGCTGCCGACTTTACAGGCGGGGTGCCTTGCGTTGTTCTGGCAAAGCATGGGAACCCCTGCGGTGTGGGCTGTGGTGAAAGTGCTTCTGAAGCGTTCCAGAACGCGTTCAGAGCAGACAGGGTATCTCCTTACGGAGGAATTCTGGCCTGCACCACAACTGTTGACATGGAACTGGTTAAAGAGCTTAAAGGTATTTTTCTTGAGATAGTTATTGCCCCTGATTTTGATGATGACGCTCTTGCCAGACTGCAGAAAAGAAAGAATCTGAGAATACTGAAAATGCCTATAGCAACAGATAGTGCCCTGCTTCTTCGGTCTATCTGGGGAGGTCTGCTGGTTCAGGAACCTGATCTCGCTCTGGAAACAGCTTCTGAATGGACTGTTGTTACAGAAAGAAAGCCAACACCTTCAGAGCTTGTAGCTCTTGACCTTGCCTGGAAAGTTGTCAAGGGCGTTAAGAGTAACGCCATCGTGATAGGAGACAGCAGAGGAACCCTGGGGGTGGGTATTGGCCAGCCAAGCAGAATTGAAAGCCTGGATCTTGCAGTGCGCAGAGCACTCCGGGAGAACAATGATCTTTCAGGTTCCGTGCTTGCCAGCGACGCCTTCTTCCCGTTCCGTGATGGCCCTGACAAGGCTGCGGAAGCTGGTGTTAAAGCAATCATTCAGCCTGGTGGCTCCATCCGGGACGAAGAAGTTATAGCTTCATGCAATGAACACGGCATAGCTATGGTATTCACAGCTGTAAGACACTTCAGGCATTAAGCATGAAAAAAGTCTTTATTCTCTTCTTGCTTTTTATGTCATGTCGAGTGGTGAATGATGACACATCAGTTGGCTCTTCCATGGTACACACTGTTCCGTCTCCATTTTATCAGATTGATTCTCTTCTGCAGAACGGAGCCCAGGATCAGGCAGTTCGGTTGCTAAGAAGAATGGATCCTTCGGAATTTGGACGAATGGATATACTCTGGCGATTTGTTGGAGCCTATAACGGCAGAGGAATGACTGTGCGGTGCGTTGCGGTGCTTGACAGTCTTCAATCCAGTGGCTGGGGAGACCTCACCGGGTGGAAAATATCAGTTCTTGATCTGGGCCGCTCGAGAGATCTTGCGGTTGAGCTGGTTTCCGCTGACGATGTTCTGCTTCTGGGCTGGCTGTACAGAGACAGTCTTGAATTGATGCCTTCAGTATTGTCACTTCCTGTGCCTTCACATCTCGGGCAGCGGGCGGCAAGACTTCTTCTGGCCCCTGCAGGTATAACAGTGGGGCAGCTTCAACTGGCTGCTTCCGATGTGAAGTATATGCCTGCAACCATAGGTTCTCGTGTTCTTTCTGAACTTGAGTCTACCTGTACTTCTTCCGGAGGCTGGTGGGAAGACGCGATAAAGACTTTTGACCCATCCGGCAGCAGCGATTCAAGCGTGCGTCTTTCTGCTCTAAGAGCCAAGTTTCAAGGGGTGGGAGACTATTCATACTGGCATCTGCTCATGGGAACAGCTGCCGAGAATACAGCTGCCAGGGTGATAGCCTCAAGGTGGCCTGACAGGGTCGACTGGGAAATTGCAGATGTTCTTATGGCCAATGGTCTGAGCCGGACTGTGAGTGGAATTGCTGACTCAAGAAATGACTCATCATTCTCCTGTGGCATTCAGATGGCTCAGTTGCGAAATGCCAACCGCTACACGGAACTTGAGGCTCTCTGTTCATCAATTCCATACGATGCTTCTGTTGAACTCAGGGCAAGAGCTGCTCTGTTCAATGCCAGGTCTCTTCGCTCCAGAAGTCAGAACACAGCAGCCTACAGAGCATACTACAGATTTGCACAGGATTTTCCGTTTCATCCCACAGCCCGGGAGGCTTCATATCTTGCAGGCAAGTACTTTGACAGTGAGCAGAACTGGGCAGAGGCAGCTGACGCATACCTTGCCAGCCTCAGGGCATCCGGCGCCTGGGACGGCGATGCCAGAGGCCACTGGAGAGGTGGATTCTGTCTCTACATGAATGGTAGAGGCGAAGTCGGAGACTCTTTGTGGCAGGCCGGTTGCGAGCAGTTCCCATACAGCCACTGGGCTGATGAAATGCTCTTCTGGCGGGCCAGATACGCAGAAAGACAGGGCAATGAAGGAAACCGCATAGAGTTGCTGCAGCAGGTGGCACATGCTCATCCATGGGAGTTCTACGGGATGCTGGCAGCCGAGAGGCTTGGAGTTCAGGATGATATCGTTCTGTCTGTTGTGAGCCCGGTTATTGCCCATGACCGTATTCTCTCACTTGCTGCAGAACTTTTTAGCCAGGGTTATGGAACAGCAGCAGTTGAGGTTCTTTTTGCCGGCAGAGAAGGTGACAGGGGAATAAATGCAGTTGCACTGGGGATACTGGGAGAGCACGGTGGGGCCATTGCCTCGATGAGATCAATTGATACGGAATACAGAGACAATCACCGAGGTGTTCTGCCTGACAGTCTGCTGGGGTGGTACTTCCCGGCGCCTTATACAGAACTGGTTGCTGCAGTCACTGATACCATGACACTTGATCACTCTTACGTGGAAGGGATCATGAGGGAAGAAAGCTATTTCAACAGGTTTGTTATCTCCAGTGCCGGGGCTGCAGGGCTTATACAGCTCATGCCGGCCACTGCAGGAGATGTGGCAAGGTGGAACGGCCTTCCCCGATTGTCTCCTGAAGAGTTCTTCCATCCGGAGCATTCCGTGCTTTACGGCAGTCTTTACATAAATTCACAGGCAAGAAGATACGATCATCCTGCTCTTTTCCTGGCTGCATACAATGCCGGTCCCGGTAATGCCACCCGGTGGGTGAATATGCACGGTTTTGACAGCAGTGATCAGGAACTTTACATTGAACAGATCACCTATAGAGAAACAAGAATGTATGCAAAGAAGGTACAGCGTTCCGCCTGGATATACGGAAGGATAAGATGATGAGTCTCTTTCTGATCGCAATGATGATCGGTTCCGGTTTTACCACCGACCACGACGAGAATACAACGATAGTTTTCCCCCCATACGGGCACTGCATGGGAATCTACAGAGCAGGCCAGGATCAGCTCACCATGCTGCTTGGCGGTATGATCCAGTTCGATGATCCACAGGGTATTACTGCTGTGCTTCCTGTCGACTGGGACACCTCGGACCCAAGTGATGATGATGAACTTGCTGTTTACGGTGTGAACAGCGGATCAGGGCACATAATTTACAATGCATCCATGTATGCCCTGGGGTTTTACGGAGGCCAGGGAAGCGGTCCGGATGAACTATCCTCACCTCACGGAATTGCTGCAACCACTGCAGGTGCCGTTTATGTGGCTGATACTGGAAACCACCGGGTTGCTGTTTTGAAAAGATCCGGCCAGAGAATATCTCCGGATACTTTCATTGAAGGTTTTTCTGAACCATGGGATGTGGCACTGGACGGCAGATACATCTGGGTTACAGACAGAGCTGCGGGAACCGTTTCAAGGTACTCTTCCTCATCTGACCAGAGTCCGGTGGTTGTATCTGTGAATTCACCAACAGGAATTGCAGCCACAGGGTACGGTGAATACACCAATGGTCATTCTGCATGTCAGGTGGTTATTACAGACAGCGGTACAGTGCTTAGAAAGCTGGTTGACGGGGAAGTCGCAGCCACAGCGGAACTTTCTGATTGCGGTGGGAGCTTCTTCAATTATGTAGAGATCGATTATCATGGAAATGTATGGGCAACAGACTCAATCGGTTGCCGTATTCACAAGTTTGACCCCGAGCTCAGTTATCTTGACAGCTGGGGCCAGGGATACGGTACAGCAGACGACAGATTTATGAACCCCACAGGCCTTGCAATCTGGGACAGGTTTGGTCAGATATTTGTTGCGGAAAGTTCAGGAGCCCGGTATTTCTGGGTGGGAACCGACATACGCAATCTCAGTTTCTCCTCCGATGGAAGAGGATGTACGGTATCAGGAAAGCTTACAGAGAAGGCTACAATGGTTGTTAACATTTACAACTCTGATGGAACCATTGCAAGAAACTTGTTCTCGGGAAGACAACCTCCGGGATATTTTAGTATGGATTGGGACGGTACAAGATTGCAGGGGCAGGATGTTTATCAGGGGGAATACACCCTCTCGATCAATCTGGAACCCATCTATTCAAGCAGAACATATTTTGATAAGACCTGGCTTCACGACTTTCACATGGACGGACCTGAAGAGGTAGAGCAAACCACAGGGGAGAGGATCTGAGGTACGCATTTCTAGGAATACTTTTTCTGGTATCTGCATTTTTCAGCGGGACTGAGACTGCGTGTTTCAGCCTGAGTCAGCTTCAGAAAGAGAGAATGTCCACCACTTCCAGAGGGCGTCGTGCGCTGAATCTGCTCTCTGATCCCGGCAAACTGCTCACATCAATACTGCTGGGCAATACATTCGTAAATGTAGCAGCTTCGTCTCTTGCCGCGGGTATTACTGCTGATCTTATTCCCGGGGCACTAGGGCTTGGTATCGGGGTACTTGTTATGACTTTCCTTCTGCTTGTTTTTGGAGAGATCAGCCCCAAAACCCTGGCCAGAAGAAAAAACAGAGAATGGATCGAGGCTTCGTCTGCTGTGGTAGGGCTGATGTTGAGGTTCTTGTCTCCAGCTGCAAGGCTTCTGACATATCCTGCTGATATTGCCAACAGAATTGTTCCGGGAATAGAAGGATCTGAAAGTTTTGTGGCAGCGGAACTCTACATTCTAATGGAGATGGCCCGGGATGAAGGAATTCTCGGCGGAGAGGCTGCAACAGCAGTTGCCATACTGGAGCTTGATGAGAGGCAATGCGTTTCTGCAATGGTCCCGCGGGAGAAAGTTCTTTGCTTTATGTCTGACTGGAGTATTGAAAAAATAAAAGAGGAAGCAGAGAAAAGTTCTCAGACCGCCTATCCATTTATTGATTCAGCAACAGGTCTTATGACTGGAGTTATAGATGTGGGGGATCTTCTTGGTATGGATAATTTCGTTGTTCGCCAGGTTCCGTTCTTTCCTGAGTCGGCTCGGTTGAGCAGAGTTCTGGCGGATCTGAGGGCTTCACAATGCAGAATGGGTGCGGTTGTTGATGAATACGGAGACTGGACTGGAATTATTTCTGTGGCAGACATACTTGAAAGAGCGGTTTTCGCCGGTTCCACCGGGGCCCCACTCCCGGAGGGAGTGAACCGCAGCGGTGACGGCTTCCTTATCCCGGCCACTCTTTCTGTGGATATTCTTGCTGCTCTTATGGATTCCGATACCCTATC
>JAGLQD010000182.1 GCA_023136985.1 Candidatus Sabulitectum sp.
AATATACACCACTGTTTATTGATTGTCAAGGCTAGTCCATCCGTGGGCACTACATGACCATTAAATTACACTTTTCTGACAAGTCAACAACTTACGATGGTGAAGAGGCTGTTTCTAAGCTGAAACCGGCGAAGTCAGGAAATATCTCTGTGCGGCGGGAATAGGATCTGTGTTTGATGGGATCCGGGTTGCTGGAGCAGTCAACTGTAAGAGCATTTTGTACTACTTTATCTGCGGGTACTGGGCCTGTACTGCCCAGTGCATCATCTCCCCCTTCACCAAATGGGAAGGAGTACTTCAGAATATCATCGTCTTTTGATTTAAAGATAAAGGTGGTGTCAGCTTTGCTGGCAGCGTTGGCAAAAGGCAAACCGGTAGTCAATTCATAGTTGCCCACAGCAGCCGCCATAAGGTAGATGTTTCTTACTGCCGACATAGTGCTCTTCATCGCGTTAAGAGTGAGAAAGCAGCCCAGGCTGTGGGCAATAATGTCTACCCTTGAAGCTGATTCTGATATACCGGTAAGCAGCCTTCCAAGCCTTTTAGATAATTGCCTGGCTCTTTTTTTTGCTGGCCAGTAGTTGAGCTTCTTGGTACCTCCGGGCCATATGTAACCCACCACTGTATGGTGAGGAACCCTGTTGGTGATCAGCTGGCTGTTTACCCGGAGATAAGCATCGCAGATCTTCTCAAAAGTGTTGTTGTATCCGTGGATCAGGATCACCACATGTTTACCTTTTATGTCTTGCTCGAAATCATTCATTGATATGGCTTTGTTGGCTGATCGCCTGGGATCGACAAGATTAACCAGCTTTACCTTGTCCCTCTTTGAAATTTCACCGGCTTTGTAAATCTCTTCCTGGAGCTGACTATGGGGATCAGGCTCACTTTACCCACCTTGTCTCAATTGTTTATCCCATGGGTTATTCGATTCTCTCACAGGTCATTTGTTAACAATACTTAATTGAATGCTCTGTGTCTCATGGGAAACTCAGATCAGGCAGAACTGCTTTGATTTCTTCAAGTGTGTGTCGGGGAATGAATATGTTGACAAACCTGTTTCTGCATATATATTCGCCGGAATTGCATAACTTCCAAAAGAAGGGGTGATGATGAACAGAAGACAGCGCCTTGAAATGATCATTAGGATTCTGAGCAAAGAGGAAACCGGCAGTCAGCTTAAACTGCAGGAACTGCTTGCTCAGGAAGGAATCGTTGTATCACAGTCAAGCCTTTCCCGTGACCTGAATTCTCTTGGGGCATACAGAGTGCCATCCTCTGACGGTTCATTTGTCTACAAGATCTCCAATGAAGAGCAGAGGAAGGAAACATCACTGGGAATGCAGAGAAGATTTCAGACATCGGTAACTGGCATAGCCTCAAGTGCTAATATAGTGGTTGTTTACACCAACCCAGCAGAGGCTCAAGCCATAGCACGGGTTATTGACTGTGCAGGCCTTGATGGGCTGCTTGGCACCGTTGGTGGAGACAACACTGTGATATGCATAGCCTCCGACGAAAATGCAGCAGAAAAATTAAGCAATACCATGAGCAGGCTTTTGGAACAGTAACAATCAGATCCAAGGAAAGCGATCGGGAGGAAAAGTGAATTCTGCTGACAGCAGTGAAACTGCAAAACTTGAGCTTGGCACCGATAGTGGGATATTATTCACCGGGAAAGCATTCGGAGCCAATAAGTCTGTTACTGGAGAAGTTGTTTTCAATACCGGTATGGTTGGATACACAGAGGCACTTACCGACCCGTCATACACCGGTCAGATACTGGTGCTTACATATCCTCTAGCGGGAAACTATGGAGTACCGGCAAGCGTAAAAGACAAATACGATCTTCCTGTTGAATTCGAATCAGAAAAAATCCAGGTTGCCGGTCTTGTTGTCTCCTCGTACTGCGAGACCCCAAGCCACTACAAGAAAATGGAAAACCTGAGACAGTGGCTTGTAAGAAAAGGAATTCCCGCAATATGCGATGTTGATACAAGGGCAATAACAAAGTATCTCAGGGAATTCGGTACAGTTACAGGCTCTATCAGAACCGGCAGCATTCCAGTTGCAACCACTTCAGCCACTCCAGCCGATATCTGCAAATCAACAATCTCCGGGCTAACTGCATTCGCTTGCGAAATACCGGGGAAACCCACTGTAGTACTCATTGATTGCGGCAACAAGGCAAGCATAACAAGAAGCCTTCTTGCGCTTCAGATGAATGTCCTCAGGGTTCCATACAACCACTCCCTTAAAGATCTGGAGTATTCAGGAATTCTCATATCCAACGGTCCGGGAGATCCGGAAGAGTGGACTGAAACCATAGAAACAGTCCGAAAAGCGATCCACCGCGAGACACCAATTCTAGGCATCTGCCTGGGTCATCAGATACTCGCCCTGGCAGCTGACGCATCTACCGAAAAGATGAAGTACGGGCACAGAAGTCAGAATCAACCATGTCTGGAAGAGAAACAAGATGAGCCCCGATTTCTTCTTACCTCGCAGAATCATGGATATCAGGTTAAGAGAGATTCACTTCCTTCTGATTGGAAAGTCTGGTTTTCCAATGTTAACGATGGATCAGTTGAAGGAATCAGACACAGAGAAAAGCAGATGATGGGGGTTCAGTTCCATCCCGAGTCCTCACCGGGACCGCTGGATGCTTCAGGGATCTTTGAAGAATTTGCGGAAGCAGTTACAGATGCATTCAGGGAATGGAAGGCGTAATTTGAAGAATTCGAAAAGTGTGCTTGTATTGGGCAGTTCAGCCCTTAAGATTGGCGAAGCCGGTGAGTTTGACTACTCGGGAAGCCAGACACTGAAAGCTCTTTCTGAAGAGGGTATCAGAACAATCCTCGTCAATCCCAACATCGCTACTGTTCAGACCTCGAAAGATATGGCTGACAGGATCTATTTTCTGCCTGTAACACCGTTCTTTGTAAAAAAGGTTATTGAAAAGGAAAGACCAGACGCGATAGTGCTGGCGTCAGGAGGACAGACTGCCCTTAACTGCGGAGTCTCTCTTTATGAAGATGGTGTTTTTGAGGAATATGGGATTCAGGTTCTTGGTACACCGGTAGAGGCAATCATTCTTTCAGAGGATAGACAGAAATTTGCCGACCATTTGAAAAAGGAAAAATTACCCATCCCAGTGAGCAGGGCGGTAAACAGCATCTCCGAAGTTGCTGCTGCAGGAGAGGAAGTCGGATACCCCTGCATGGTAAGAGTAGCTTTTGCTCTGGGTGGTCTTGGCTCCGGAGTCTGCAGAAACCCGGGTGAGTTGAAAGCTCTTGCAGAAAAAGCATTTGTCCACGCTGATCAGCTGCTGATAGGGGAATATCTGGAGGGCTGGAAGGAAATAGAATACGAGATCGTTCGGGATTCAGCAGGAACATGCCTCGCCATCTGCAACATGGAAAACCTTGATCCCATGGGAATTCACACAGGAGAGAGCATTGTAGTTGCTCCCAGTCAGACTCTCAACAATACTGAATATCACCAGTTAAGAACTGCTGCAATGAAAGTTGCTTCCAGCCTGAATATTGTTGGTGAGTGCAATGTTCAGTTTGCTCTCTCGCCACACGGAAAAGATTACAGAATAATTGAGGCAAATGCACGGCTTTCAAGGAGCTCTGCACTGGCTTCAAAAGCAACCGGATATCCCCTTGCGTATGTGGCGGCAAAACTAGCTCTCGGGCAGAAACTTCACGAAATAACAAACACTGTAACCGGTTGTACTACCGCAGCATTCGAACCTGCCATGGATTACATCGTAGTAAAGATCCCAAGATGGGATTTTGAGAAGTTCAAAAGAGTTTCCAGCAGAATCGGTTCTTCCATGAAATCCGTCGGGGAAGTAATGGCAATTTCCCGGTCATTTGAGGAATCTCTGCAGAAAGCACTGAGGATGCTGCAGACAGGGAAACAGGGTCTGGTATTCAATGATGAGAGAACAGAGCCATTGATCATTAGCTCAGAGCTGAAAAACCCGTCTCACAACCGATTGTTCGCTGTTGCCGAAAGCCTTGCAGAGGGAACCACAACAAATGAACTGAACAAAATCACAGGTATTGATCTCTGGTTTCTTGAGGGTATCAGCAAAATAGTCAAGCTGGCAAAGACCCTTGAGAAAACAACATTCCAGGAGCTTGACAGAGATTTCCTTCTGACCCTGAAGAAATCAGGATTTTCTGACAAACAGATCGCAAATGCAATGAGTATTGAGGAAAAAGCGGTAAGAACTCTTAGGTATTCTAAGGGAATCAGGCCATGTGTAAAGCAGATAGATACAGTGGCAGGTGAGTATCCGGCTTCCACTAACTATCTTTATCTCACATACAACGGCACAGAAGACGATGTAGAGAAGTGTTCGGATAACAGCGTGATTGTTCTGGGTTCAGGAACATATTGTGTCGGCAGTTCAGTTGAGTTCGACTGGTGCTGTGTTTCTGCTGTAAAAGCCCTCTCTGCTCACAAGGTCTCCAGCATAGTAATAAACAACAACCCGGAGACTGTAAGCACCGATTTTGACCAGAGTGACAGACTGTACTTCGAGGAGCTCAGCCTTGAGACACTTCTGGAGATCTACTCAAGGGAAGATCCCGCAGGGGTAATTCTGTACAGCGGAGGCCAGGTTGCGAATAACCTTGCTATCCCCTGCATGAAGGAAGGCATCCATATTCTTGGTACTTCTGCTGAAAACATTGATAGAGCCGAGAGCAGACACATTTTCTCATCTCTTCTTGAGGAGTTGGAGATTCCCCAGCCCCCCTGGCAGGAGGCTTCCTCAAAAACTGAGATACACAGGTTTGCCAGAGAAACAGGCTACCCTGTTCTGGTCAGACCCTCATATGTGCTCTCCGGTGCAGCAATGGGAGTTGCTACGAATCCTGATCAACTTGATATGCTTCTGAAGAATGCAAGCTCTATATCTCGGGATCACCCTGTGGTACTGAGCAAGTATATCGAAGGCGCCAGAGAGATAGACCTGGACGGCGTGGCACAGAACGGAATAATTGTTCTCTCTGCCATATCTGAGCATGTTGAGAATGCAGGAGTGCATTCAGGTGACGCAACGCTGGTATTTCCGCCACAGAGAATCTATCTGGAAACCATGCGGCAGTCTCGCGATATCGCTACGAAAATCGCAAAGGCTTTAAACATCAATGGCCCTTTCAACATCCAGTTGCTGGCGAAAGACAACAAGGTAATGGTAATTGAATGCAATCTGAGAGCTTCAAGAAGCTTCCCGTTTGTATCCAAAATAATGGGGCGCAACCTTATCAGTGCTGCAACAGATGTTGTCATGGGAAAGATCGTGGAAAAAGAGCCGTGGGGATTCATGGATCTGGGATATGTAGGAGTTAAGGCACCTCAATTTTCTTTCACCCGTCTGGACGGAGCAGATCCGGTTACAGGAGTGGAAATGGCCTCCACCGGTGAAGTGGCTGCCCTGGGTAAAACTTTCAACGAAGCTTACCTGAAGGCACTGATGTGCGTAGGATATGATCTTCCCCCAAGGAAAATAGTGGTTTCCCTGGACGGTGTATCGGCCAAAGCAGGTATGCTCGAAGGTTTGAAAACTCTGGGTGGGCTTGGAGTTGAGATATGGGCACCACCAGGTACTTCATCTTTTCTAACTGCAATGAATATTCCAGTATTAACCATGCCTTCACTGGAAAGTACTTCCACGGAGCAGATCAACAAGATATTCAGTTCAAATCAGTTCTCTTTCCTGCTAAGTATTTCAGACATGAATTGCGAGAAGAAATTCCTTCAGGGTTACACTCTTCGCCGATGCGCTGCAGACAGAAATATTCCAGTGATGACCAGCCTTCAAGCTGCAAAAAGGCTTTGTGAAGCTCTGGGAGAGATCAAATACGACAGTCTGGAAATTAAAGGGCTGGATGAGTATTTGATCACAACCGGAAAGTAGAAGCACCAGCTTCAGAACTGAGTGTCGCAGCATTCCGGCAGTGGGGAGTTGTTGAACTGAAAATGATCGATATTCAGGAAAGAACCGAATTGCCTCTGGTGACAAAAACTCTTATCATCAAAATATTGCAGGGTCGAACAAAGGAAGGTTTCTCGCTAATCGCTCAGAACTTCTTCTACTTTTCCCCAATCCATTTCAGTCTCCTTGGTTGTTCACTATAGTGTACAACTCTATAGTCATATTGTTAATTGGCACTTGACACCCTTTCGTTTGATTTCCAGGATGTAGAAAAGCCCCTCCAGTTAAAACACGGAAGGGACTCTTTGATTTCACTGAAGTGGTTTAGTTACTTCAGAACAACGATCCGTTCTGTCGCACTGAAGTCTCCAGAATGCATTGTGCAGAAGTAAACTCCCTGGGAAAGATTGTTGAAAGTTACGGCATGTGTACCGCCGGGCAGGTTCTGTGAATACCGGGCAACTACACGCCCTGCTGCATCGTGCAGCACAAGGTCAACCATTCCGGGTTGAGGAGTTGATACCTGTACCGCTAAATTGCCGAATGACGGGTTTGCAGAAGGTACAAGCCCCCAGAATACAATTTCACCTTCATTATTGTCAGCAACACTTACATATGTGGTATAAGAAAACATCAGGTCAGAAAGCACAGGGGTGTTTTGAGGATCTGTGGTCTGCAGTATTACCCTGTACTGCAGAAAGTCTGTGGAATCAGCCAGAACACCGGCCAGACTGATACTTGTGAATACAGTGTCAGACCAGGCTCCCATGCTGGAGGAATCCTGTGAACTCCTGAACTGATAACACAATGATGTTCCAGCCGGCTCCATATGATTGCATGCAAAAATGTCCCAGTATTCAACTGTGCCTGCGTCAAGAATAGAGGACTCAAGAGTTCCTGCTGCAGAATAGCCGGTCAGATTCCACCAGGCTATTTCTGCTGGACCCCATGCAGCTCCCAGAACATCCACGCAACCGTCACCGTTCACATCTGTGGCGTAAACAGAATGTGACATATCAAAGTCGCCATCCACAGTATGTTCTGTCCATGAAGTTCCTGCGCCATCCGTATTTTCCCACCAGGTGATGTCATTGGCATAAAACGCGGTTCCCAACGCATCTGTATCTCCGTCTCCGTCTACATCTGTGGCGTAAACAGAATATGCACCGTTAAAAGATCCGTCCACTGTATGCTCCGTCCATGAGGTACCGGAACCATCAGTATTCTCCCACCAGGTGATGTCATCAGCTTCAAACGCAACCCCCAGTACATCCGTGTAACCGTCACCGTTCATGTCTGTGGCGTAAACCCCAATTGCGCCGTTGAAGTTACCGTCCACTGTATGCTCTGTCCATGAGGTACCGGAACCATCAGTATTCTCCCACCAGGCAATGTCATCGGCAGATGTAGCGGCACCAAGCACATCCATGTCGCCGTCTCCGTCAACATCTGTAGCATAAACAGAATTAGCACTGCTGAAATTGCCGTCAACAGTATGCTCTGTCCATGAAGTTCCTGTGCCATCCGTGTTTTCCCACCAGGTTATATCATTTTGAATATCAGCAGCTCCAAGCACATCAGTGTCACCATCTCCGTCAACATCTGCGGCGTAAACAGTATTTGCGCCATCAAAAGATCCGTCCACTGTATGCTCTGTCCATGAGGTACCGGAACCATCAGTATTCTCCCACCAGGTAATGTCATCGGCAACTCTTGCAGCTCCCAGCACATCCGTATCGCCGTCGCCATCAACATCTGTGGCGTAAACAGACTGGGCACCAGAAAAGGTGCTATCTACTGTATGCTCGATCCATGAAGTTCCTGAGCCGTTAGTATTCTCCCACCAGGTAACTTCATTGGCATTATAGGCAACTCCCAGCACATCCATGTCGCCATCACCGTCCACATCCGCAGCATATACAGAATGGGCACCATCATAGTTACCATCCACCACATGCTCTATCGGTGTAGCAAGCATGCTTGGCATCAACTGCAGTGAACCACCTGTACTGGAAATCCAGCTGCTTGAATAGTAACTGCTGCCCCAGTCTGTTACAGGGCCTGGAACTCCACCGCCCCCGGACCAGTCTGTCTGGACTGAGGTAACAGCAAATGAAACAGTGGAAAGTAAAAAGAGTGACAATAAAAACCTTTGCACAGTAATCCCTCCTCGTATATTGATGTAAAAGTTTACTTAAATGGTATCATTCAAGAAGATGGCTTCAAAGTTATCCAGGTGCCACCATATCCCAAAACATGAAAAGTTCCATCGGGCTCCAGAATAAGAGTTCTCGGACTATTCCATTCCTCTTCACCTTGTCCAGACTCGGCAACAACCGATATAGTCTGACCATCTGCGGATATTCTTAGAATTTGTTTAGAATCATCCCTGGAATCGGAGATAACAAATACTTCTCCCTGACTGTTTGCTACAGGTCGTCCATACACTGTACTGCAGGGAATCTCAATTACATATCTTTTCTTACCGGATGAACTGAATGCTGCTAGTCGTTTGTAGCGAAGCATATAAACAGAGCCATCAGAGCCGGCACCAAGTTCAAGAGCTGATTCTTTCACTTTTTCCTGATAATTCCCGAAGTCCTGAATATAATTTGCCCCGGTCATACGAACAGAACTAAATTTCTCAGCAAGTCTTTCCCAGAAGCCGGTCTTTTTCTCTTCCTCACCCTGGCCCTTCTTCCATAATGGAAGTGGGTTCCCGTTGCAATCAAATCGAAGCAGGATGCTTCTTGTATCAACATCCTGTCTCTGATAACGAAGCATAATAATGTCTCCGTTGGGCAAGCAGGTTATTCCGCTGCACTCATCCATAGTAAAATGGGGTAATCCTTCCGCAGCTTTGCTCTGTTCTTTGATTGACCTGATCACAGAACCGTCTTCACTTGAAATAACTAGAAGATCTTTTCCATTTTTGTCCATAGCAAGCAAATTGCCATGGGGTGTTCTCATCAAGCCAGGGGGAGAATCTTCAGTATCGCACAAAAGGCCAATATCATCTCTGGTCCATATGGGAGTTCTATCTCTGTTGAGGCAGGCGATAATGGGAAAATCTCCATAATCATTCTCCACGACAACGCAGAACTTATCATCTCCAACAAACACTGCACTCTCCACGTCACTTTCCCATGTGAAAGGCTTTTTGCTGAAATCACAGAGCAGAAACCAGGTTCGCTTAGTTTTTATGGGATGAAGAATTCTCCACAGGTCATCGGGAAGATACACTCGTGTCTCACAATACTTGCATGTTTCAAGTCTTTGCTCGCCACTAACCACAAGATTACCACCGCATTGGGGGCACGCAAAGGCAACAGGCTGAGGTGAATCTGTTACCTCTATAACATTTCCCTCACTCTCACCGGGAATCAGGGAAGATTCTTCCCCTACAAGAGCAACTACACCTGCAAATTCGCTACTGTACATTGGAGGTAACTCACGCACTGATGTTTTCTCTCCTGTTTCCGGATGAGTAACGTAACTTTTTTTTAGTCCCGCAAGAATCACATCTTCTTCAATCTCTTCTTTGGTTCCCTGATATCTGGGTTGAAGTCTTCCGTAAACCATTGAGTATTTGTAGTTTCCTAAAACAGACATAGAAGACCCCATACCTTCTTCAGTGAAGGGTGCTTCTTCAATTGCGTCATCAAGAACTGTTTTCCACACATCCATTGACAGATCAATAGCAGCACCGCACGAAGGGCATTCAATAGAAGGTATCAGAGCATTTAGCGGTACACTGGATTCACAGTCAGGGCAGGTAATTGAGACCTTTATTGAAACACCTATCATTTTTCCTCCTTCATAACAACTCAAGTCTATGACAATCCTTAACTTGAATATACAGTCTTCACTCTCTGCTGTCTGAGCCCCTGGATAATCTTCATTTTTCCCATAGGTTGACTATTGGCAGCTATTCTTCTTCCGTTGGATCCAGTTGGCTTTTTGTTCGGCAACATCCACAGAAGAAGAAATTGCCGGCCCTTAGTGGGCTGTTGATAAAAGTGTGATCAACCCATCGGGTCTGTTTTCCGGAGTCTGCTGTCAAATGCTGCATTTGCAGCAACAGAATTCTGCAGACACATATGCAGGCCATACTTCAGAGAGAACGGCAGAAACGATCTCGGTTTGACCGACAGTATTGGTAATTGGGGCGGAATTGTTGCTCGTATCTTTCTTGGCCTTGCAATTTTTAACTCTGGTAAAAAGCGGAGTTACAGGCTGGCTGCATTCTTTTCAATCGGATATGTGGTTTATGAGTTCGTACAGAATATTCTTCCAAAGGGTGTATTTGACTGGAATGATGTTTTCGGTACCGTGATCGGGTTCCTGATCTCTGCAATTATTCTGTTGGTGGTATGGCGGGTGCTGCCAGTTGCAGACAAAGGGGATTAGCAAACTTCCAATAATCTTTCTTGATCTCACGCTTCATAGATCAATTCCCTGGTCTCATCTATGCTCTCTATAAAATATGGGTTCGATAAAGTTCTCTCTGTTACAATGTCTATCTCTCTACCAAAGAGCTCTCTTAACTTATGCTGCAGTGAAAAATAGTTATCGGTATACTCCTGTATAGTTAGATCCTCTGACAGCGTTAAAAGAAAATCTATATCGCTGTCATCTCTGAAATTACCTGAAACCGCTGAGCCAAACACATAGAGCTTTTTAACTCTAAAAGCCAGACACAGGTTCCTCAGGGCAGATATGTTTCTTTCAAGAATCTTTTGCATTGCTCTTCTCTTTCAACATAAACTGTAACTTAGCAGTTTCAGGGATTTCCTCTGATTATGTTTTTCTCAACCACACATGAATATATCTCAGGTCTCTGTCTAGTACAAGAATCCAAACTGCAGGATCTGCTGAAGATGACTACCTGTTGGTTAGCGCCACCCGGTGCAACTAATCACTTAAAGCGTCATTCAAGCCATTTCCGTCTGCTTGAAACACTTTGTCAAAACTCTCTGCAAGCTCGAGCAGGTCTGGCAGAACTGCCTCTATTTCCTCTGGGGTGATATACGGAAACGCACTCCGTATCATCGAAGGACCGAAAATGAATCTGATCTTCTCGCCGGTAACAACCAGACCATTTGTACCGATATCGCTGGACAGGTAAAGAGCCCAGTGTGAGTAGAATTTAACAATTTTGTCAAATATGGAGGGTGAACCAAGCAGTGCATCCCTGTAAGCAGATTTCACCGTCCTGGATTTGTACAGGAAGTTAAATCCACTGGGGACCAGTCAGAATGAATGTGGAACCACGCAACCGTATGTAGAAAGATTTGCTCTAAAGCGTTCCGTGTATAATGCCTAATCTGAGGTTCCAGCTGTCAAGTTTATCAAGAGGGTTCCAGTAATATGGAAATCCATCCCGACGAAGAAATGTTCTTCCACCCTCCAGCCTCACGCCCCAGGTTTCGCTGAGGGGAATATCAATACCTGTCATAAGCTTCAAACCGAAGTAGGCTGATGAAATATCTGCTGATCTGACTGACATGTAATAACCGTAATAATCATGCAGAACATTTACTTTGTTCAGGTAAAGGCCGGGAACTGCCTTGGCAAAAACTGTCACATGCTCATAATTGCGGTTTGCAGCAAGAAAAACGCTGAAGCTGTACTCTGTGTAATCATAAGTATAAGAGGAGGGTATTCCTTCAGTTTCTTCTTTTGTCCAGCGAAAAGGATGGAATGGGGCAACATCCAATTCAACTCCTCCATCAAACAGGTCTGTTAAGGTAAATTGATACTGGATTACAAGAGATGTCGAAACTTTATCACCGGCATACTGACACCTGCTTGTGTCAGTCCCCGCAGGGGAATAGTCACTTAAGGATGTCTGACCCAAAAAAATCAATCTGTTTGAAAGAGATATGGAGACACAAACACAGAGAACAATTACAAACTTCAACATAAATCTACACCCCAATTCAATCCAGGTCAAAACTGGAAGTTTAAGCCACCACAAAAGCTTCAAACATTTGGAATACGGTGCTCCAAGAATCTCAGGCTGTTAAAGTACCTCTTCTCAGTTCTCCTTCAGCATGTCATCATAGGCTATCTCAAAGCGAAGTTTGTGCTTTGCCTCTTCCTGGGCAAGTGAGTTGAACAGGTTCTTTGCGTCCTCTGTTTCGACCATCTCGCTGAGTTTTGTATAGAGCTTGTAAGCAGCCTTTTCCTTTTTCATGGCGACAACAAGGGCATCCTCATAGCTTTCAACCTGGTCAATATCTACATCGACAGTGTAATCAGCAATTTTAAGGTCAAGAACCTTCTCGTTGCTGGGCTTAAATTTCTTACCTTCTTTTACTGCAATCAGTTTTGCCTTGTGGCCTCTCTCCTCGTTTGCAAAGAGAAGGAAATCTCTTTTCATTGCGCTGTGTTCGGCCTTCTCTGCCATCCCGGTGTAAAATTTCACTGCTGCCTCTTCTTCACCGATTGCAAAATCAAGTATCTCGTCAGATGACATCCAGCTTTTCATGGTCTCTCCTTATTTGTTCAAATCGAGATTTGTGTGAATCTGTTTTCTCTACTTACAGGTCTTTCATCAGGCTTGAACCATCTGGTCAAGCCGCTCTGCAATCCAAACTTTAATCACAGATTGCCTTGGAACGCCAATACGCTCTGCTTCATGGTCAAGAGCTTGAATCATCCAGACGGGGAAATCGACATTCACCCGTTTCTGCATTTTTCCAGGCCGTTTGGCCTTGGAATAGTCCAGGTGTTCGGTGATGTCATTACCACTGTCAAATTTTTTATCAAATTCATCAGCCTTCATAAGCTCCAACCTCCTTTCTTCGTGCATGGCGCACAGATATAATCCTCAGTCCTGGCGGGAACCTCCAGCCTGTTCGGATCTTCCCACAGAAGCTGGACCTATTTAAAATCAATGCCATGTTTCCGTTTGTTTGCATGACTTTTCCTTCTGTCATACTCAAATTCCATAATATAGTTACTATACACTTTTGGTATAATTAGTCAACCTCTGATATCGCTTCCCAAGGGCTTGTACCGATCAGGATGAAGATTCAACCTGGCTGAAATTTAACTCAACCGGAATTCCATATGCCTGAAACGCAGCGATGATCTGATTGCTCCTCTCTGCGTCCGGAGCAATCATGCCGTTCGAATTATATTCCTGGCCAAGCTTCTGGTGCTTATGCTTCGCAATGCAGTGGTACTGTAATAACTCCACTCTTACTTCGCCTGCCAAAGTGCTTATGAACCGGGCGGTTTCATCAATATTCCGCTGGTCATCATTGATACCCTTGATCAAAGGAATCCTGATACGGATGTTTGCCCCGGACTGAGACAAGACTTTCAGGTTGTGAAGGATCAGTGAATTATCCACTCCTGTGTATTGTCTGTGTTTTGAAGCATCCATCATTTTGATGTCATACAGGAACAGGTCGACTCTTTTGGCAACATCCAGAAGGATCTCGGTTTTCGCGAATCCGGTGGTGTCTAAAGTGCGATGAATTCCTTTTTCTCCACAAGCGTCCAGCAGCATGTTCAGGAATTGCGGAAACATAAGAGGCTCACCACCTGAAAACGTCACACCACCACCGGATTGATCAAAGAAGATGATTTCCTTTTCAAGGATTGCCATGATATTTTCTACGGTCAAAGAGAGGCCCGACAGTTCCGTTGCTTTGGTGGGGCAATTCTCCGCACATATTCCGCACACCGTGCAGGATGCTTTGTCGGTCACAATGCCTTTGGGGGTCAAGCTGCAAGCTTCCAGGGGACACGAATAAACACATTGCCGGCAGCTAATACATTTTGCCGCCGAGTACATTTTTTGAACCTCAGGTGACTGGCCTTCCGGGTTGTGGCACCAGACGCAGTTAAGCGGACAGCCTTTCAGGAAGATAGTAGTTCGGATACCAGGGCCATCATTGATAGCGTAACGTTTAATATCAAAGACAATGCCGGAGCACCTATGTGACTCATCCGCCATCATATTTGTCTTTGCCATACGCTCTAGAAATCCTGATTTTCCGTGCGAGAAATGATTTCCTCCTGAAGATCCGTATTCATATCATTAAAGTAGTCGCTGTATCCGGCCATCCTTACCATCAGATCTTTATAATCCTCCGGAGTCTTCTGGGCGGCGCGAAGTGTGGCGGTGTCCACCACATTGAACTGGATGTGATGCCCGCCAAGAGCAAAATAGCTTCTAATCAAGCTTGCCAGCTTGGTGATATCTTCATCCTTTTGAAGAAGGCCAGGCAGGAAGCGCTGGTTTAGAAGAGTCCCTCCTGATTTTGCCTGATCGAGTTTGGAAAGAGATTTGATAACCGATGATGGACCATGAGTATCGCACCCCTGTGAGGGCGATGTGCCATCAGAAATCGGCTTCTCAGCCAAACGCCCGTTGGGGGTTGCTCCCAGGACTTTGCCGAAATAGATGTGACAGGTAGTGGAAAGCATGTTCAGATGATATTGACCGCCTTCTTTGATGTTTGGCTTGCCATCGATCGCGGTAAATAGATCATCAAATACTTTTGTGGCGATTCCGTCAGCATAATCATCATCATTGCCGAAAAACGGAGTTCTATTGATGATGGTTTGACGCAAGACTTCGTCGCCATCAAAGTTCCTGGAAATCGCTTTAAGGATTCTTTCCATGTTAAATGTTTTGTCTTCAAAAACGTGTTTCTTAAGAGTCGCCAGGCTATCAGTCACCGTCCCGAGGCCGCAACACTGAATGTAGTTCGTATTGTATCGCGGTCCGCCGTTGTAGTAATCCTTACCCTTTGTAATACAGTCTTCGATAACAACGGAAAGGAAAGGGGCAGGAGCATACTTTGCAAACATCCTGTCGATATAGTTGCTGACGCGCATTTTGTGATCAATCACAAAATGCAGTTGCTTCTGAAAAGCTGTGTATAACTCTTCAAAATCACTAAATTTGCATGGATCACCGGTTGCAATGCCAACAATCTTTCCTGTAACCGGATCTACTCCATTATTTAAGGCGACCTCCAGAATCTTGGGAACATTGAGATAGCCTGTTAACAGGTAAGCTTCCTTACCGAAAGCTCCTGTTTCAATACAGCCGCTGCAACCGCCTTCGCGGGC